>JBIKKS010000218.1:0-4616 GCA_044360235.1 Flavipsychrobacter sp.
AATCTGCCACTTGCGCAGCATTATGCCAATGGCAGAATTAATGCAAACTCTAAACTGGAAACAGGATTTTTTGTTACGTTTTAAATTTTCTTTTAAATGAAGTCTTTGCAGTTTATAACAGTTTTATTGTTGCTCACTTTATGCTGTGCATGCAATAAAAAAAGTAACACGGCGTCCTCAAAAGACGTTGTGATAAGTGTACTATCACCAGTATATGGTGCAACATATCATAATGGAGATAGTGTGCAGATAGCAGCATCGGTGAGTTACAATGGTATTCTTCATGGTTACGAGGTGTTAGTAACAGATTCGAGTACTGGTGCTGTAATATACAATGTGGCAAATCATATACATACTAATTCATTTGATATTCATACAGCATTTGCAGTTAATGCCGCGACACCGCTGGTACTAAAATTGGTAATAAATACCCAAGTAGATCATTCTGGTGAAAATGTAAATAAAACAGTTTATTTCGGTTGTAATCCTTGACAAACAGCTGGTGCCGGATGCGGCTAAAGTGGTGAATTGGAGGCTATTCACACAGTGTTACTAAATAAAAGCGAATTGTAAAATCGCAGTTTTTATCTTGTGGTTTTACAACAATTATCTACATCATCAAAGCTATTTTCTAATAGCAGGTAGCATATGGCTGTTTGTTTGTAACGGTCAGCTGATCCTAGTGTTGAAGTTTGTAGCTGCTTCAACGGTGGGTATGCATGATTTGTAGTTATTTTGCGCGTTATATTTATTTCAGTAAATACAAAAGTTGATGCCATGAAGTTGAATTGTATTATCATATGTTGCTTGCTGTTGTTTGTGTCTACAGCTAGAGCACAGCAGGAGCCACCTACCTTCAAGGCAGGCTGGAAAACCTACAATCTGGGTATGATGATACATGAATACACCTACAGCTACACGCATACTGATAGTGTAAGACTATATGTAACGGATAGTGCCAAAACTTATGTATCTACGGATAGTATGGTGTCGATGGTGCTCACATTCAAGCATAAAGACAAAACAGAGTACAAAACTGTCAACTATCTTAATAACAAAAAACAAACTATTAAAACAGAGACATACAGAGACGACGCGCTGCAAGAGACAAATGAATGGAAGTATGATGACAAAAATATGATTTCCATTCACTTCAGAACCAACAACATTAGTGCAACTACTTACAAAAAAACATTCACTTATAACGTAGATAAAAAAACTGGTGAATCTGTGACTAATGAATGCTCTTATTATAACGGCAAAATAGAGTTTTATACCCGCAATTACTATAACAACAAAAATCAGCTATACAAAGAGGTAAGACTTAACGACAATAATAAAGATATTGTTCACACTGAAACATTTGTATATGGCGAAAACGGGAAAGTGTCTGAGCGGTCAGTTTATTTTCCGGAATTTAAGGTGACTAAAAAGTTTGACGAACCTGCTGGCAAAATACCTGTTTCATGCTTTGCAATGATGCCAATGGGTACTCTGGAAAAAGCTAATCTGCGCACCCGTATTACTTACATAAAACGTGTGATACAGAAAAACTTAAAAACTATCAATAATCCTGAATGTAAATCATATGAGTACACATTCACCAATAGGTTAAATTGTACTATTACCGTTGCCACTACGAAAGTTAATAATGGAAAAATAGTAAACTATCAATTTAAGGAAAAGATACAATAAGGTAGCTTACGCTGAGTGGCCATAAACTATTATTAAGTCTAAAATTCCAAAGTGCTACTCGGTAGTTTTACTTCAAACTCTTTTAGTGATTTATTCAATTCACCCTGAGTTCGGAGTCTGTCTTGCAGCACCATTTCTTTTATTCTCCAGCCCAAGTAAAGGTCGCCTGTAGGTATATTGTGTTTGGCTAATGTTTGTGTTACTATTTTAGATGCCTTCTGAAATTGGTCGGTACACATACCTAATAGGAGATTATCGTAGTGGTCATTTCCTTTGGATAGTACTCTTTTGGTTCCCTCTGTTATTCTTACTCCTGCATTGTCTGCCACTAGTTTTTTCCAGTCATCGGCATCGTTTTCTATTTCGGCATAGCTTACTGGTCTTGCTAGTTTGCGTGCTTTACTCACTTCTTTGGGTAGTAGTTCGCTTATGTTTTTGGGGTAGTATAGTTTACCGTCAGCGTCAAGAAAAGGTAAGCCAGCAATATTAATGACCATAAATCTGCCTAGGTACTTACCAAAATATTTGGTGAGCCACAGCCATGTGCATATATCTGCAGGCCAGGGTGCTATCCACAGCCATACTTTTGCTTCTTCGTTGTTATTCATTGCCACACTTACCTGTAGTATTCGCTCAGTATCATCCACGGCAGTGGGGGGCTTTTCATTTACAACTACCTGTCGCCAGAAAGCTGTGCGAACATCAGAAAATTTTTGACCATCTTCTGTCTTTTGCAGTGGACCTACATTTAGCAAGTCTTTAATTACCACTATTTCACCTGCCATTTCTGGTGTGTTAGTCATGGCTTCTGCCAGAGGCACCGCAGCCATATCGCCTATTACTATGTGGTAAATCATTGTTGAACGTTGCTTGTGCCAACAAAAATAATACGGAAAAGGGTATAATTACCTTTTATTAGTGCAGGTATAGTTTACTGCGAGAGAAGTAAAAGTGTGTGTGATAATCAAGACATTCTTTTTCGCTAATTTCACACTTGATATGAATGCCGATTACAAAAAGATTCAACAAACATTAAAGACCAGAGAGTATGCCCCTATCTATCTTATAGATGGTGAGGAAACGTACTATTTGGAGCAAATCACTAACTATTTCGAAGATAAGATACTAAGCCCTGCCGAAAAAGACTTTAATCTCACAATTCTTTACGGCAAGGATGCCACACCCAATGATGTACTCAATACCTGTAAGCGTTTTCCGATGTTTGCCGAAAGGCAAGTGGTGATACTGAAAGATGCATCGAACTTTAAGGGTGGTGATAAAGACGACAAAGGGTTGAATGCCTTGCTGAGTTATGTAGAAAAACCATCTCCCACCACTATTTTGCTTATAGAGCATCCATTCAAGAAAGCAGATACTAAAACTCGCTTTGTAAAGCGGGTGAAAGAAAAGGGCGTTCACTTTACATCAGACAAGATAAAAGACGACTCGCTACCAGACTGGATAGAAAGATACGGGGCGGACATAGGTTTTGCAATTGCTCGTAGAGAGGCAGAAATGCTGGCATCTTACCTAGGTAGCGATTTGAAGAAAATAGCCAACGAAATAGAGAAAATACGCATCAATGTACCCAATGAAATGAAGCTACCTGCAGAACTGATACAGAAGTATATAGGTATCAGTAAGGAATACAATGTTTTTGAGTTCCCGAATGCCATAACTGCATTAGACAAAGAAAAAGCATTTAAAATGTTATCGTTTTTTCTTGCCAATAACAAAGGGGCTCCGCTGGCACTAGTGGTAGGCATTTTATACAATCACTTTTCTCGGATGTATGCTGCGCATTTTGTGCGTGGCAAAACTGATAAAGAAGCCGCTGCCGCACTGGGTATGTCGCCTTATTTTCTAAAAGATGTTATGTCATTATTACCCAATTGGCCATTGCATAGGGTGGAGCAGTGTTTGCTACTTTTGGCTAAGTATAACAACATGTCGGTAGGAATCAACAGTACTGCGACTGACAAAGAATTGATGAAAGAAATGGTGGGGCAAATGTTGGATATCTGACAAGTGCCATACATATCATGTTTACTAAAATTTTACCATTTTTATCGTTTTCTTTCTCTTACTTTTGTCTAATACAATTATCAAAAATCCAAAAAATGAAAAGATATTCATTATCGTTACTTGCAGTGGCTGTTTTGTTTGGTACTGCTTCTTCAACATTTGCACAGTCGGGCGATGAAATCATAGCTAAACATATAGAGGCTATAGGTGGCGAAAAAAATTGGAACAAAATCACCTCGCTGAAGCAAACTGGAGCTATGAGCGTACAGGGCATGGAAATAGCCACGAGTCGCACTACTGTAGACAAAAAAGGTATGAGAATGGACCTATCTGTAATGGGTATGGAATGTTATGTAATACTTACTTCAAAAGAAGGATGGATGTATATGCCCATTCAGCCAGGTATGGACAAGGTAACGCCTATACCTGAAGAGCAAATCAAACAATCGCAGGGTAGATTGAATATAAAACACTCATTGCTTGCCGATAAATCGCAGATTACTACTGCAAAATATCTAGGTACTGATACTATGGATAGCGTGCCTTGTTTTAAAGTAGCAGTAAGTGACAAAGACGGTAACGAACAAACAGCTTACTTTGATGTCAGCAACTACTATTTGGTACGCTCAGAAGTAAAAGTGAAAACTAAAGACGAAGAGCAAGAACTGGCTATGACCTTTAGCAATTTTCAGAAACTGCCAGAAGGTATAGTGATACCTATGACAGAAAATAACCCGCAAATGGGTGGAGATATAGTATATAAAACTGTAGAAATAAACAAGCCAGTAAGCGACGATGTGTTCAAGCCTACTGAGCCTAAAAAGTAGGAACAATTTATTTTTAAACCACCAATGGCTGCAAGAATGCAGCCATTAGTGGTTTAAGCACTTTAGATA
>JBIKKS010000463.1:0-4616 GCA_044360235.1 Flavipsychrobacter sp.
TATAATGGCGGGCACTTATGCCACTTTAAGGATAAGTAACACATCTGGTGGCATCAATACTGCTTCTGGTAACTTAGTCGTAAATACTTTGCTCAATGTAGTGAATGCTGGTAGTACATTAGATATGTCTACTGCTACACTGGGTGGTTCATTAGCTACCATTACTAACAATGGTATTATAGCTACATCCAATACCTCAGCTACACCTATAGCAGCTAGCAAAACATGGGGAGGCACAGGCACTGTAAGGTATGATGTTGCTGCAGGTGGCCAAACTCTGGTAAGTGGTACATATGCTGGTCTTAGTTTTCTGAATACCACCGGCACTAACACCGCTAGTGGTGCAGTAACTGTAAATACTAGCTTAACTACCACTACTGGTGGTTCACTGGACATGTCCACATTCGCTCTAGGTGGTACGCTGTCTACTATATCCAATAATGGTACTATTTCTACTTCTAATATATCTGGTGCGCCACTTACAACTGGTAAAACATGGGGCGGTACTGTTAGGTATGCAGTAACCACAGGTGGGCAAACAATTATGGCCGGCACATACAATAATTTACAGTTGAGTAATACCAGCGGCACAAACACTGCTAGTGGTGTGCTCACAACTAATGGTACATTAACAGTGCCTACCGGAGGCACTTTAGAGCTGAATACATTTGCCTTGGCAGGTACAGGTGTGCCAGCAATGAGCGGAACCTTAAGAACACAAAGCACTACCAACCCTGGTTTGCCTGCATCAAAAACTTGGGGTGGGACAGTAATTTTTTATAGAACTACTGGAAACCAATTTATACCTGTTGGTACATTTAATAATCTAACATGTAGCAACACCAGCGGAACCCAATCAGCACAAGGAGCATTGACAGTCAATGGAGCATTAGTCACAACAAGTGGTGGTATACTAGCTATGGGTGCAAATCAGCTATTAGGTTCTTTGACTTCAGTAACCAATAATGGTACTATTACCACTACATCTACTGCCAATCCTGCCATACCATCAGGCAAAACATGGACAGGTACTACAGGGGTAGTAACTTTTGCAAATACTACCGGTGGTCAGTTTATACCAGCGGGTACCTATGGACAACTTACTTGCAGCAACGCAAGTGGTACTAATACTGCAAATGGAAATTTGACCATTAATGGTTTATTCACTACTTCATCAGTAGGTGGTACAATGGATATGGTTACCAATACTTTTACTGCAGGAAGTGGCGTAACTAATGATGGTACTTTAAAAACACAGAATACTTCTGCTACACCATTACCAACTGGTTTGACATGGGGTGGTACAGTAAATTACAATGCTTCAACAGGTGCGCAGACTATAATGGCTGGCAACTACACTAATTTAACGCTGAGTAACGCATCTGGCACCAACACTGCTAGTGGTAATATTTCAGTTGGTATCGCTCTCACAACTGGCACTGGTACTTCTGTACTCGATATGTCAACTTTTACTTTAGGCGGCACGCTTTCTCCCATTTCAGGTAGCGGTACTTTAAGAACACAAAATACCTCAGGGGCTCCAATTAGAACGGGTCGGACGTGGCCTCAAACTATAGAATACAATAGTGCAGCTGGTGGACAAACTATAGTTAGTGGAACATACAATGGTGGTCTTACCAATAGTAATACCTCTGGTGTAAACACTGTAGCTGCAGCAGCTAGTGTAATAGTAAATGGTGCACTGACATTGTCAGCATCATCAAATTTATCGGACAACAGCAGACCAATTACTGTTACTGGTAACATAGCAGGTACAGGTACTCATACCAGCGTCACTACTGGCAGCATAATTATGACAGGTGCTTCAGGTACCATTTCTTCCGTTACGCTAGGCAATCTTACCCTCGATAATGCTTCTGGGTTTAGCCTTTCGGGCAGTCCGCAAATAAATGGAACGCTTACATTCACCAA
The DNA here is from genome assembly GCA_044360235.1 of Flavipsychrobacter sp. Taxonomy (GTDB): domain Bacteria; phylum Bacteroidota; class Bacteroidia; order Chitinophagales; family Chitinophagaceae; genus Nemorincola. Next base: position 1,933 of record JBIKKS010000463.1, read on the forward strand.
TGGCCGTTTAGATATTGCCAATAATAATTTGACTTTTGGTCCTTCGGCTCCAGCAGTTGCTGGTACCCCATCTGCGTCTAAAATGATTATCACATCAGGTACAGGAGAGGTACGCAAAAGATACAGTGGGTTAGGTACCTTTACCTTCCCTATAGGTGATGCTACTCCTAATTATTCTCCATTTACGGTTAATCTTACAGGTGGCACACCAGGTGGTAGTGCTTATGTAGGAGTAAGGGTAGATGATATCAAGCATCCTAACAATACAAGTACAACAGATTATCTGAACAGATTTTGGGCTGTTAATGTATCTGATGTTACATCACCTCAATATTCCATCTCTGGTATTTATGTAAATGCTGATATAGTAGGAACTGAAGCAAATATTGCAACAGCTAGCTATGGCGGGTCATTGCCTTGGGTTAATTTGGGTGCCGTTAATACTGCTGCTAATACCATTAGTGCATCTAGTTTAAGTGGTACCAACGTTGCCTATACTGGTATACGTAACGTAGTGCCTACTGTTACCGTTACACCTACTAGTGCAACTGTATGTTCCGGAAATTCAGTGGTGCTTACAGCTAGTGGTGCTGGTAATCCAGCTCTTACTTATACTTGGTCTCCAGCCACAGGGCTTTCTGCCACCACTGGTACTTCTGTTACAGCTACACCTACAGCATCAGGAACTCCATCTGTTGTCGTATACACTGTGACTATAACTGACGGTAATGGTGCATCTGCATCTACTACTACCACGCTAACAGTGAATCCTTTACCAACTGTATCTGCAGGGTCGAATGTTGCTATCTGTACTGGTAACTCTACAGGATTAACAGCGACAGGTGCAGCTACCTACACTTGGAGTCCTGCTACTAACTTGTCAGCAACTACAGGTGCTTCAGTTACCGCCAATCCAACCAGTACTATTACCTATACTGTAGCTGGAACTGACGGTAATGGTTGTATCAATACGTCTTCAGTAACTGTTACTGTAAACGCGCTGCCTGTTGTAGATACAATAGCGGGTACACTCGGTGTATGTAAAGATGCTACTACTCCACTATCCAATGCTACAGGCGGTGGTGTGTGGACTAGCAGCACCCCCTCAGTAGCCACAATAGGCACAACGGGTATAGTGACAGGTGTAAATGTAGGAACCTCTACTATTTCCTATACAGTAACCAACGGATCCGGTTGTGTGAATAGAGCAACAGGGGTAGTAACTGCAAATCCGTTGCCAGTAATAAGTAATGTATCTGCTATATACACTGTGTGTGAAAATGCACAGTTGGGATTGATTGCATCCTTACCATTTGGCACATGGACAAGCAGCAATATAGCAATAGCTAATATAGATACATTTGCGGGTGTGGTTACACCTGTAACAGTTGGTACTGCACTGATGAGTTATCAGGTAGTAGCTACAGGCTGTATGAGTACACGCGAGATAACAATGATTGAGGCCCCAACGCCTATACTTGGTGCAACTGCATTGTGCCCAGGCGCCACAGCCACCCTTACCTCTACACCTGGTGGCGGTACTTGGACCACTTTCAACTCAGGAGTAATATCTATTAATGCAACTACTGGCGCCATAGCGGCAGTTATCGTAGATTATAATAATATATCAGTAACAGCTATCACCTATACTATTCCCAATGGTTGTTCTCGTGTGGTGTTCCCAACGGTCAATCCTATACCAGCACCTATATACGGAGGCCTAACTAGTTTGTGCGTCGGGGCGACCACAACATTTCTGTCAGGTTCTTTGGGTAATACCTGGAGCAGCAATAACACAGGCATAGCTACAATAACAACTGGAGGGGTAATTACAGCTCAGGGACCTGGTGTGGCTACTATAAGTTACACACGCAGCAATGGTTGTGCCAATACTAGAACACTAACGGTAAATCCTGCTTTATCTCCCAGTGTAGGTAATTCTACAATATGTACGGGTACTACCACATTATTCTCTAATGCAGCAACCGGCGGCACCTGGACTAGCAGTAATGTCTCAAAAGCTACAGTAAATCTTACTACGGGTTTGGTGTCGGCATCTAATGCGGGCACTACCACATTGTCGTATCGGGCTCCAAGTGGCTGCTATATAACCAATGTGATTACAGTAAACACTACTCCAGCTACTATTACGGGCACCCGCAGTGTGTGTATAGGCGCTACTACTACCTTGGCTAGTACAACATCAGGAGGTACATGGAGTTCATCTGCAAGCGGCATAGCCTCAGTGGGTAGCACAACGGGCATTGTAAGCGGTGTAGCAAGCGGTACAGCAATAGTGACTTACACATCTTCGGGCTGTACCAGAACTGCCGTTGTGACTGTAAATGCGCTACCAGCATCCATTACTGGAGCAGGAGTTACCTGCGCAGGAGGTGGTACTACAGCTCTTACAAATGCGAGTGGAACATGGACAAGCAGCAACACGGGTATAGCCACGGTTAACAGCACCGGAGTAGTAACAGGTGTAAATGCGGGCAATGCCAATATCACCTTCCGCGCCTCTGGCACTGGTTGTCCTGTTACCCGCGAGGTGACAATAAATCCATTACCTGTTATAGTGTCTGCATCAGTGTGTCCTGCACAGACAGCCACACTTACAGCTACCCCATCTGGCGGCACATGGTCTATCAGCAATCCATCGGTGGCTACCATCAATGCTACCA
>JBIKKS010000401.1:0-2751 GCA_044360235.1 Flavipsychrobacter sp.
CTGGTACTGGATGCTACAAAACAGACATAGTCACTGTAAATCCGTTACCTCCTGCAACAACCGGAAGCCCTATTGTATGCGCAGGATCTACTACTGCACTCACCGGCACAGGTGGCACATGGAGCAGCAGTAACGTCACAATCGCTACAGTTAATAGTTCTGGAATAATGACTGGTATAAACGCAGGAAATGCAACTATTACCTACCGATACACTGCTACCGGATGCTATGTTACAACCGTAGCTACAGTCAATGCGCTTCCAGTAATTAGTTCTGCTCCTCCTGCTCTTTGCCCCGGATTCACTGCTACTTTATCTGCAACACCTTTAGGTGGCAACTGGACTAGTACCAATGCTTCTATAGCCTCTATTTCTACTACAGGACTACTAACTGGTGTCATAAATAGTACCACCTCAAACTCATCAGTAAGCATTAATTATACAATCCCATCTACAGGATGTGTAAAATCTACTTTGGCTACAGTATACAGAATACCAACTGCAATAGCTGGTGGATCAAGGAATATATGCGTCGGTGTATCCTCTAACCTCACTTGTAGCCCTACAGGTGGCACATGGAGTAGTAGCACCACATCAGTATCTACAATTAGTGCACTAGGTGTAGTGCTTGGTTTATCGGCAGGTACGTCCAGAGTAAGTTATACCAATTCATTTGGATGCCGTAGTACAGCGACTGTTACAGTTAATACTGCTCCCGGTGCTAACACTGGTACACCAAGAGTATGTAAGTATCAAACTACTCTGCTTAGCAACAGCACAGGAACTGGTACATGGAGTAGTAGCAATATCGCAACTGCTACAGTCAATTCAACTGGCTTAGTAACTGGTATTAATAGTGGTACTGCTAGAATTACATACAATATAGCTACAGGATGTCAAAGCATAACTACGGTAACAGTCAATCCGTTATTGGCAGCCATAACTGGTGCTAACTCAGTTTGTATTGGTGGCAGTACTCTTTTCTCGCATGTTAGTAGTGGTGGCACATGGACCAGTAGCAACACCGGTGTAGCAACAGTAAGTGCCAGTGGTATCGTAACAGGTATAGCAGTAGGCACAGCAACTATTACCTATCAGGTTGGTGTGTGCTTCAAAACAAAAACAATTACAGTTGGTTGCTCATCTCGCCCAGTAAATGAAAATGAAAGTAGTACTGAATTCAATGTTTTCCCTAATCCTACTTCTGGTACTTTGAATATTATATCGACCACAGAAGGTAAAGCCACTATATACTCAATAGATGGCAAAATGGTAGAACAATATAAAGTACTGCAAGGCTCTACCGACATCACATTACCGTACACGTTGTCATCGGGTATATACCTGCTACGTTTTGACGGAAATGATGGCAGTAGTAAAATAACAAGATTAGTATACAGGCAATAACAACTGTAACTAATACAAATAATAAGTCCCTGTTACTAACCAGTGACAGGGACTTATTTATAAAATCAAATCAAGCCAAAATTAGTGTAAAAACATACTGGCTGAATCTATGGTATGCTGAATATCTGATTCGGATATAGAATGACTGATAAACCATGTTTCATAGGCTGATGGTGGTAAATAAACACCATTATCCAGCATAGAATGAAAGAATCTATTGAACATAGCATTATTAGCAGTGGCCGCATCCACAAAGTTGTTTACAGGCTTGTCGCTAAAGTGAACACTAATCATAGAGCCCAGCCTATTGATAACATAGGGATGATCAAGCCTACTCAATGCAATATCTAACCCTGCATGAATCTTAGCAGTTTTTTCGTCGAGCTCATCGTATATCTCTGGATTGTCTTTTAGTGTTTTCAGCAAGGTATATCCTGCTATCATGGCTATAGGGTTGCCGCTAAGAGTACCCGCCTGATACACATTTCCCAATGGTGCTATGCACTCCATTATGTCCTTTCTACCACCAAAAGCACCTACGGGCAAGCCGCCACCTATTACTTTTCCAAAAGTAATCAGGTCTGCATTAACACCCAATCTTTGTTGTGCACCACCAGCTGACAGTCTAAATCCAGTCATTACCTCGTCAAATATCAGCACTATGCCTTCCCTATCGCATATCGACCTTAACCCTTCTAAAAAGCCTGCTGCTGGGACTATACAGCCCATATTACCTGCCACAGGCTCTATTATTATTGCAGCTATTTCACCCTTGTTTGCATCTACTAGTGCTTCCACAGCTTCAAGGTCATTGTAGGGTGCCGTGAGGGTGTCCATAGATGCACCAGCAGTAACACCCGGCACAGTTTGAATGTTGAAGGTAGCCATGCCACTGCCAGCTTTCACAAGAAATGCATCGGCATGGCCATGATAACAACCCTCAAATTTTATAAACTTATTGCGTCCTGTATATCCTCTTGCCAGTCGTAGGGCACTCATACATGCCTCTGTACCACTACTCACCATCCTTACCATATCCACATTGGGAGCCATACTTATGATAAGTTCCGCCATTTCTATTTCTAACTCTGTTGGTGCTCCAAAAGATGTGGACATCATTGCCTTTTCCTGTATAGCTTTTACTATCGGCTCATATGCATGCCCCATTATCATAGGCCCCCACGAGTTTATGTAGTCTATATACCTATTACCATCGGCATCATACATATATGCGCCCTTGGCATGAGACATAAAAATGGGCGTCCCTCCCACACTTTTGAAGGCACGCACAGGGGAGTTAACCCCACCAGGTATAGATTGTTGTGCCCTGCTGAATAGTTGTTCG
>JBIKKS010000453.1:0-4611 GCA_044360235.1 Flavipsychrobacter sp.
AGGCAGTATTGCCTCCATATATAGGTGAGGGTAATTGTTTAACAGTTACCATTCTTGAAGTAGAGCAGCTAGTAGGTAATGTGTAAGTGATAAAAGCGATAGAGGAACTTGAATAATTATTAATTACAGCAGTAATTACTCCGGTAGTAGCATTTACAGACACCACAGATGCGTCGTTACTGCTCCATGTGCCGTCAGGTGATGCTGATGTGAGCGTAGCTGTCTGAGTAGGGCACAATGGTGAGGTTGTGCTGATGGCTGATGGTAATGGATTAACCGTTACCTCGCGGGCAACATAACAATCGGTGGCAGTAGCGCGGAAGGTGATATTGGCATTACCAGCACTTACACCTGTTACTAATCCGGTACTGTCAACGGTGGCTATACCTGTGTTGCTGCTGCTCCAAGTGCCGCTACCATTGCTCAGTGCGGTGGTAGCTGCCTGGCACAAAATTGCTGTTCCTGTGATGGGAGGTGCTACTGTTGAAACAGTAACCACGGTTGTTGTGAAACAACCGGCAGATAAAGTATAGGTAATCTCAGAGGTGCCGGTATTAATTCCGGTAACTTCTCCTGAATTGACATCAATAGTAGCTACGGCTGGCGTGGCACTAGACCATGTGCCACCAGACACCGGGTATGTGAGTGTGGTAGTGGTGCCTATACAGGCTGTTTGTGTGCCACCTATCACAGCTACATTGCTGTTGACTGTAACTTGAGATACACTGAAACATGAACCAGCTATTTGGTATGAAATATTAACTGTTCCTCCACTTACTCCAGATACTAAACCTGTAAGAGCATTGACAGTAGCTCTTGTAGCATTGGAGCTACTCCAGGTGCCACCACCTGTAGCATTTGCAAGCATAGTAGTCTGACCAGTACAAACAGTCAAAGTACCGGTGTTGGCAGTTGACAAAACTGTGACGGTAACTACTGTTGTTTTAAAGCAACCCGCAGCTACGGTATACGTAATCTCGGAGGTGCCGGCAGTTACTCCGGTAACTAATCCTGAATTGACATCAATAGTAGCTACGGCTGGTGTAGTACTAGACCATGTGCCGCCCGACACAGGATAAGTAAGTGTGGTAGTGGTGCCTACACATGCTGTTTGTGTGCCACCTATCACAGCCACATTGCTGTTGACAGTAACCTGAGATACACTGAAACATGTAACACCTACTAGGTATGTAATATTAACTGTTCCACCACTTACTCCAGTTACTAAACCGGTAGTAGCATTAACAGTAGCTCTTGTAGCATTGGAGCTACTCCAGGTGCCACCAGCATTAGCATTTGCAAGCATGGTAGTCTGACCAGTACAAACAGTCAAAGTACCTGTGTTCGCAGGCACAGTACCACTGACTGTAACTACTTTGGCAGTAGCGCAGCCTAAAGAGTTAGTGTAACTGATAGTACTGGTACCTGAAATAATACCTGTAACCAAACCAACTGGCGAAATAGTGGCCACTCCTGTGTTGGTACTGCTCCATATAGCGCCAGTGGTACTTGAGGATAGTGTTGTAGTGCTTCCTGTACATATGCCTGTGTTACCGCCTGAAATAACAGAGGGTACCGGATTGACAGAAACAATAGCTGTTTTAGAACAACCTGTAGCTAATGTATTGGTTACAATTGCTATTGATACACCTGAATTGAAGACAATAACTCCGGTTAACTCGCCTGTGGTAGCATTGATGCTAGCCACTGATGGGTTGCTGATGGACCATGTGCCGCCAGATGGTGTAGCGGTGAGCGTGGCAGTCTGTGTAGGACATACTGATGCAGAGACTATGACAGGCAATGGATTTATTGTTACCTCGCGGGTAACATAACAACCGGTGCCAGAAGCACGGAAGGTGATATTGGCATTACCCGCACTTACACCTGTTACCACTCCGGTGCTGGTGACTGTGGCTATACCTGTGTTGCTGCTGCTCCAAGTACCGCTGCCACCACTCAGGGCTGTAGTAGCTGCCTGGCACAAGAGTGATGTACCTGTGATGGCGGCTGGTAATGCTGTGACAGTAACCACTGTTGTTTTGAAACAACCCGCAGCTAGGGTATAGGTAATCATGGATGTGCCGATACCTATTCCGGTAACTACTCCACTATTCAAATCAATAGTAGCTACTGCTGGTGTGGCACTAGACCATGTACCACCCGACACAGGGTAAGTAAGAGTGGTAGTGGTGCCTATACATGCTGTTTTAGTGCCACCTATCACAGCTGCATTACTGTTGACTGTAACCTGAGATACACTGAAACACGTACTACCTATACGGTATGTAATATTTACTGTTCCTCCACTTACTCCAGATACTAAACCTGTAAGGGTATTGACAGTAGCTGTTGTAGCATTGGAGGTACTCCAGGTGCCACCAGCATTAGCATTAGCAAGCATGGTACTCTGACCAGTACAAACAGTCAAAGTACCTGTGTTCGCAGGTACAGTGCCATTGACAGTGACTACTTTGGTAGTAGCGCAACTTGATGAGTTTGTGTAACTGATAGTACTGGTACCTGCCATAATACCCGTAACTAAACCAACTGGCGAAATAGTAGCCACTCCTGTGTTTATACTGCTCCAAGTAGCACCAACTGTACTTGAGGACAATGAAATAGTGCTGCCTGTGCAAATACTTATGATACCGCCTGAAATCACAGAGGGTACAGGGAAGACCGTAGCCACAGCTGTTTTAGAACAACCTGTAGCTAATGTATTGGTTACCATAGTTGTAGATATACCAGAATTGAACACAATAACTCCTGTTAGCTCGCCTGTGGTAGCATTGATGGTAGCCACCGATGGATTGCTGATAGACCATGTGCCGCCAGATGGGGTAGCTGTAAGTGTGGCTGTCTGTGCAGGACACACTGATGCAGACACTATAACAGGTAATGGATTTACTGTTACCTCGCGGGTAACATAACAACCTGTACTGGTAGCACGGAAAGTGATATTGGCATTGCCCGCATTTACACCTGTTACTACTCCAGTGCTGTTAACCGTGGCTATACCCGTGTTGCTGCTTGTCCATGTTCCACTCGCATTTGTAAGAGCTGTAGTAGCTGCCTGGCACAAAAGTGCTGTACCTGTTATGGCAGATGGTAATGCGGTGACTGTAACTACTGTTGTTTTGAAGCAACCCGCAGCTACGGTATAGGTAATCTCGGAAGTGCCGATATCTACTCCAGTAACAACTCCACTATTCAAATCAATAGTAGCTACGGCCGGTGTAGCACTAGACCATGTGCCACCAGAAACTGGGTAAGTAAGTGTGGTAGTGGTGCCTATACAGGCTGTTTGTGTGCCACCTATCAAAGCCACGTTACTGTTGACTGTAACCTGTGATACACTGAAACACGTACTACCTATACGGTACGAAATATTTACAGTTCCACCATTTATGCCTGACACTAAACCCGTAAGGCTGTTGACAGTGGCTCTTGAAGCATTGGAGGTGCTCCATGTACCACCTGATGTAGCATTTGCAAGTAAGGTGGACTGACCAGTACAAACGGTCAAAGTACCTGTGTTGGCAGGTAGTGAACCATTAACAGTGACTACTTTGGTAGTAGCACAGCCCACAGAGTTTGTGTAGCTAATGGAAGTAGTACCTGCGCCTGCACCTGTTACCACCCCACCTGGCGCAACAGTAGCTACACCAAGTGTGCTGCTGCTCCATGTCTGACCAGCGGTACCAGATACCAACGTTGTGGTCTCGCCCAAACACAAGGCTGTAGTGCCGCCATATATAGGTGCCGGCACTGGTTTAACAGTCACCATTCTGGACGTGGAGCAACTTGTAGGTAACGTGTAGGTGATAAAAGTGATAGAAGAACTAGTATAGTTATTAACTACAGCAGTGATCTCTCCGGTAGTAGCATTAACAGACATCACAGATGAGTTAGCGCTGCTCCAGTTACCACCCAGTGATGCTGATGTAAGAATGGCAGTCTCAGAAGGACAAAGTAAAGGAGGCGAGCTGATAGTGGCAGGAATAGGATTGACAGTAACTTCACTAACTCTGTAACAGCCAGTAACTGGTAGTTGGTAAGTGATATTTGAATTACCTACCGATAAATTATTAAGTACACCATTATTTAAACCAATAGTTGCTACTGCAGTATTGCTGCTACTCCATGTACCACCAGATGGCGAACTACTAAGTGTAGAAGTATTGCCAGCACAAGTAACTGAAGAGAAACTGAATATACCAGGTAAAGGATTTACAGAAACTGTTTTTAAGGCAGTATTGACACATCCATTACCATTGGTACCAGTAACAGTATAGGCAATAGTGCTGGTTGGATTGGCAGTAACAGTAGCACCAGTGGTTGCTGACAATCCTGTGGCTGGACTCCATGAATAAGTAACCGCACCTGTGGCTGTTAAATTGGTAGAATTACCATTACATATAGCAACATTACTACCGGCAGATACTGTAGGCAATGCATTGACAGAAACTGTTTTTGATGCAGTGTTAACACAGCCATTACCATCGGTACCAGTAACAGTATATGTAATATTACTTGATGGATTAGCTGTAACGGTAGCACCAGTGGTGGCTGACAAGTTAGTAGCAGGAATCCAAGTGTACGTAACTG
>JBIKKS010000220.1:0-4587 GCA_044360235.1 Flavipsychrobacter sp.
GGAAACTGATTTGCACATTGCTGGTTTCATATACGGTATTTGCGGTACATCTACAGCTGTAGGGTTCATTTCTTGGATTTTTACTTCTGATTGGCCAATCATTTATGGTGGTAAACCTCACTTTGCATTACCAGCTTGGGTACCTATTACTTTCGAGCTCACTGTATTGTTTGCAGCCGTAGGGATGACACTTACTTTCTGCTACCTCAATCAGATAATGTTTGGTGTTAAGAAACACGTCTTCCACCCTCGTCAGAGTGATGATCTGTTTGTAATGGCAATAGAAATCAACGACAAAACTCCTCAGGACGAAGTAGTGAAGTTCTTAAAGTCTACAGGGGCTGTAGAAACTTCCGTACAAATGGCTGAAGAAGGCTGGTGGTATGGTCGTTGGGATCAGAAAGAAGAATATGAAGCACTTAATGCTGGTTAGCATTCGGTTAGTGCCTAATACAAAAAACATAACAATTTTTCAGTACTAAACTAGCTTTCCATACTTTATCAGGTTATAGAAAGCATTTGAATTCGGACATTGAATATGAACAAGATTAAAAGCATAGTAGTAGCAAGTCTGGCGTTGGCAGTGGGCCTTGTGTCCTGCGACTCTGGCAATATGCGTCGTACTCCGGGTCATATATATGCACCCGATATGACCTACTCTCGCGCATATGATGCTTATACATCTAATCCTAATTTCGAGGATGGTCTTACTAGTCGCAAACCAGTCTCTGGTACTATATCGCGTGGTCAGGAAATGCCAGATCATATGGTAGAAGGTGACACAACATACTATAAAACATTCAATACATCGCTTCGATTCACTGATAGCGATATAGATGAAGGAAGAAGGTTGTTCAATATTTACTGTGGCGTTTGCCATGGTACTGGTCTTGATGGTCAAGGTCCGTTGTACACCAGCGGCAAATTTGCATCAATGCCTGCTAATCTTAAAGATGCAAAGTACCTACATATGCCTGTTGGGCAGATGTATGCTGCAATTAAGTACGGAAAAAACATGATGGGTGCATACTCTTCGCAGCTTGATATTAAACAACGCTGGATGGTAATAGCTTACATCAAAAAGGTGCAGTCAGAAAATGGCGGCGATGCATACACGTATGCTGCTGCTACAACACCTGCAGCGCCGGCTATAGATACTGCATCTAAGTCAAACTAATTGGCAGTTATAGTTGTATAATAGAAAGTAATCAGTATAAAACGAATTTTAATAAAAGTTGCAAACAATGAATGATCGTTTTGAGATACCCGCACGATTGAGAAATACCAGTATCGCACTTATAGCGGTAGGCGTTCTTACGCTGATAGGGGGTATTGCTTCTTTACTCACAAGCAATGTCGATACAGATAGGGCTCGCTTCTGGACAGTGTTACTGCATGACAGTGTATTCTTTACACTCATCACTACTGTAAGTATATTTATTCAGGCAGCTGTTTCACTTGCCCAGGGTGCATGGATTGTTGCTTTCCGTCGCGTACCAGAAGCTATCGGTGCCAATGTTTGGATATTTGGTTCAATTGCTTTGTTAGTTCTTTTTGGTATAGTGTTCACGTTCACCGATTCTCACGGTATGAACACTATCTTCCCATGGGTTACAATCCCTAAGGGTGACAAAATATTGGAAGGTAAGTCTGCGTTCTTGAACAAAGGAATGTTTGTAGGCTTCAGTCTGGTGGCTGTAGGTCTGTGGTCTTATTTCGGTAGAAAATTCCGCGCCATGTCAATTGCTCAGGAAAACGCTCCTAAAAATGACACCAAAATTTATTGGAAAGTGTTCCGTATGTCTGGTGTGTTCTTACTGGTATATGCACTTACCCAAATGAGTACAATACCTTGGTTTTGGGTTATGAGTATCGATGCACATTGGTTCTCTACACTATTTAGCTGGTACACTTTTGCTAGTGCTTTCGTAAGTGGTATGTCACTTATCATGTTGTGGATAGTTTATCTGAAAAATCAGGGTAATCTTGTGTTAGTTACTACTGAGCACTTGCATGATGTAGGTAAATTCATGTTCGCCTTCAGTGTGTTCTGGACATACCTTTGGTTCTCTCAGTACATGTTGATATGGTATGCCAATGTGCCTGAGGAAACTATATACTTCAAAATGCGTCAGCAGGGACCGTATAGCGTAATATTCTATGCTAACTTCATTATCAACTTCGTAATGCCGATAGTTATATTGATGGCTCGTCCTAGCAAGCGTAACTATTTTACAGTGACGTTTATGGCTATGGTAATCATCTTCGGCCACTGGCTCGATTATTTCCAAATGATAATGCCAGGTCCGTTAGGTGCTGAGTGGCACATTAGCTGGTACGAAATTGGAATATTTATGGGCTTTGCAGGTATCTTAGTATTTGCAGTATCTCGTACACTTTCTAAAGCGTCACTCATTACACACAACAACATATTGCTGAAGGAAACTGCAATACACATTGCATAGTCCTTATTAGGTACTCAAGTAGGAAAAAATACATTTAACAAGTAAATACAAGCTGATCGACCATGTCGGGATTTATAATGATATCATTGATTATTCTGGTTTTTGTAATCATCTACCAGATAGGTAAAGCGAGCGAATACGCAGCAATCTTGCGTGGTGAAAAGAAAGTAAATGCTCAAGTCAATAGGGCTATTGCTTTCTTACTAGTAGCCATGTTCGTGTTAGGTTTGTGGGGGATTTGGGAATGTCATATGTATTTTAAGGATATGATGTTGCCTGTTGCGGCATGTAAAACAGGTGAACGCTACGATGCTATGTTCAACACTACACTTGTTGTTACCGGAATAGTATTTTTGCTTACTCAAGCTATATTGTTTTGGTTTTGTTTTAAGTATCAGGCTTCTGATAAACGCACAACTTACTTCTTTGCTCACAGTAATAAGCTGGAGTTGATATGGACTACTATTCCGGCTATTGCTATGGCTGTACTGGTGGGAATTGGTCTTCGCAACTGGTATGAAGTTACTTCACCCGCTCCCGCTGAGGCTACGGTTATTGAAATAGTTGGTAAACAGTTCAACTGGTTGATACGCTACCCTGGTAAAGACAACGAACTAGGTAAAAGAGATTTCCGTAAGATAAACGATGCCACTAACGTTTTAGGTCTTGATTGGTCAGATCCACACAATTCTGACGATATTATTGCTCAAAATGGTGAGATGCACGTTGTCGTTGGCAAACCAGTAAAATTGGTTATAGGTTCTCGCGATGTGATACATGATGTGGGTTTACCTCACTTCCGCATGAAAATGGATGCTGTGCCTGGTATTACTACTACTTTATGGTTCACCCCTACCATCACCTCCGATTCTATGAAACTTATTACCAAGAATCCTAATTTTGTATATGAGATAGCCTGCGATCAGCTATGCGGTAAAGGTCACTACGCAATGCGTGGTACCATTATTGTTGAAACTCAGGCGCAGTATGACAAGTGGATGGCGAGTCAATCTTCTTATTACGCTACTGCTAATCCGGCTGCTGCTCCTGCAGCGCCAGCAGCAGATGCTAAAGATGCACCCGCCGCAGATAGTACAAAAGTAATTTCGATGAAATAATCGGCTAAAAACATTTATCAAGCCAAAAAAAAGTGCAACAATGAACAACGAAGCAATTATAAATGAGGGGCCACAGGTAGCACATGGGCACGACACTGCAGATCATCATAGTCATGAGCATCATGAGCAGCATTTTATCTGGAAGTATATTTTCAGTCAGGATCATAAAATGATCTCAAAACAGTTTCTTATTACGGGTATAATTTGGGCTATAATTGGCGCCTTGTTCTCCGTTTTATTCCGTTTCCAATTAGGGTTTCCTGATACTAATTTTCCTTTTATGGAAAGTATGTTGGGTGAGTGGGCTAAAGGCGGAAAACTTTCTCCTGAGTTCTATTATGCATTGGTTACCATGCATGGTACAATATTGGTTTTCTTCGTTCTTACAGCGGGTTTGAGCGGTACGTTTGCCAATCTACTAATACCTCTTCAGATAGGTGCGCGTGACATGGCTTCTCCATTCATGAACATGTTATCATACTGGTTTTTCTTTGCTGCCAGTGTAATAATGATGATATCTTTATTTGTTGAAACTGGCCCAGCATCTGGTGGTTGGACAACTTATCCTCCTTTAAGTGCGCTAAAAGAAGCTTCTCTTGGTTCAGGAGTAGGTATGGATCTTTGGTTAATGGGTATGGCGTTATTTGTAGTTTCGTCTTTGTTAGGCGGTCTAAACTACATAAGTACTGTATTAAACATGCGTACAAAAGGGATGACTCTTACACGTATGCCGTTAACTATTTGGGCGTTGTTTTTTACAGCAGTTTTGGGTGTACTTTCATTCCCTGTATTGTTTTCTGGTGTTATCTTATTAATCTTTGATCGTAATCTTGGAACAAGCTTCTACCTTTCTGAAATATTCATAGGTGGTAAAGCATTACCTCACATCGGTGGTTCAGCAATTTTGTACCAACACTTATTTTGGTTTTTAGGTCACCCAGAAGTATACATCATCATGCTTCCAGGTATGGGTATGGCATCTGAGGTACTATCAACTAATAGTC
>JBIKKS010000222.1:0-4544 GCA_044360235.1 Flavipsychrobacter sp.
ATTCAACCGCTCAGATACCTGACTGAGTTGGTTAAGCGCAAAATTATTGGCCTGCCCTGGTCTTACTTTCCTTATTTTTCGCAGCACTCCCTCCACTTCAAATTTCACATCATCTATGTTTTTTCCTTTTGCAACCTTTATAGCCAGAAAAGGGTCGTGCTCCAGCGACCTAACATCAATCAGTGATGATGCAGCATAGTATGGAAATATTACAGAGTTGTCATAGTCGAAGCCAGCCATATTTTGCCCCGCAAATTTCATCACACCTACTACTGTAAACTTCCTTCCCAAAAAAGCGACTTTTTTGCCTAAAGGGTCCATGTTTACTGAAAAGAGATTTTTGTACACAGCATAACCTAATACTACTACGTTATTACCTCCGTCCAGTTCAGATGTGCTTAGGTATCTGCCACTCGTCACATCTATGTTCTGTACCTTATCAAAGTCTGGCAGTACAGCGTAGCCAGCTATACTGCTTAGTTCCATATCTTCATACTTTACAGTAAGTCTGTCCGTACTAAGGCATAGTGTGGCTACAGATACATCGGGTACTTGCGATTGAACAGCCTTAACTTCGGCAGGAGTCATGCTAGGTCTACGAAAGTATTCCCACCACTTATATTCGCCACCATCATCCATCCATGGCCACCTGCCCACATATACCACATCGCTACCCAGTGTAGCCATATCTTTTTGTATATAGTTTTTGAGACTATCCAATACCGTAAGCACCGATATGATACAAAATATACCTATGGTTATACCCAGCAACGATAGAAACGTGCGTAATTTATTTGCTCTGAGCTCCTGAAAAGCCTGAAGGATACTTGTGCCTGTTATTTGTCTGAGAGTGCTCATTGCTTTGGCAAATTTAATGGAGTTTATATTGTCATGTTCACTTAAATATGTTTCCCTAAAATTCTGCTTTTTTTATACATCATCCATCTATGGCTACAACAATTTCATAAGCCCCATCTTGTTAGTGCGATCTCTGAATTACATTCATTCTGCTGTGTGTAACTTTTTATACTTTGTTTTCTATTATCCGCGTGCTTAGAATAAATTTGCATTCCTTAATATCGTTAAATTGTCTATTTCCACATCGTTTTTTTCTAAAAACAAAGCACTGGAGTATCCACTGTTCAGAAACTATTTGTTGCTGCGTTTCACTATAATCATGGCACTCAATATGCAAGCAGCTATTGTTAGCTATTATGTATATCAGCTCACCCACGACAAGCTTTCTTTGGGTATTATCGGCTTATGTGAGGTGATACCAGCTGTAGGTTTTTCTCTTTTTTCTGGACATTTTGTAGACCAGCGCGAAAAACGCTCACTTATATTGTGGTGTACCGTAGTTTACTTATTGCTTTCTTTATTTTTTGTTGGTTTGGCATTGCCTTACACTCGGCAGCATTATTCCGTGCAAGCAATTGTATGGTTGTTATATGCTGGTATTTTTGTGGGTGGTGCTTTAAGGGCATTTTTTAGCCCATCATCCTTTGCACTTATGGGTTTGCTGGTACCTCGTAGTTTATACCCCAATGCCACTACCTGGAGCAGTGCGTCATGGCAGGCAGGTGCTGTTTTTGGTCCCTTAGCTGGTGGCTTTTTACTTGCTTTTGCTGGTTTTGAATGGAGTTTACTTTGTGTAGCATTTGTAGAAATTATTACCCTTACTGCTGTAATGCGAATACCTATGCAGGCTATTTTAAATACCTCTAAAGAACCAGCATTAAAAAGTTTGAAAGAAGGGTTGAAGTTCGTATTCAGCACTCAGATAATATTGGCAGCTCTTTCATTAGATATGTTTGCTGTTTTGTTTGGCGGTGCTGTAGCTCTATTGCCCGTTTACGCCGACGATATTCTGAAGGTTGGCGAGGTAGGGTATGGCTGGTTGAGAGCTGCTCCTGGTATTGGCACCATTATTGCTTTGTTTGTTTTATCAATTGTACCTCTTCATCACAAACCAGGCGCAAAACTTGCGTGGAGTATTGTTGGTTTTGGGCTCACTACAATTGTTTTTGGGTATTGTGGCTATTTCGGTACCTCTGCTTTGTTTACTCTTGGTGGTTTTGGTTTCTCGGCCGGATTTCTAGTTGCTTTTTTTATGTTATTTGCTGGTGGTCTGTTCGATGCTGTGAGTGTGGTCATAAGGGGTACTGTGCTCCAACTACACACACCCGATCAAATGCGTGGTAGGGTAGCAGCGGTGAATACTATGTTTATCAGCTCGTCTAATGAGCTTGGGGCTATGGAAAGCGGACTTACTGCCAGGTTAATGGGTACTGTGCCGGCAGTAGTGTTTGGAGGGGTTATGACATTGGTGGTGGTAGCAGTCACTTGGTTCGCCGCTCCTGCTATCCGAACCATGAAACTTACCGCTGATGAGCCTAAAGAACCTGTATAATGTACTATATACAGGTTATTGTTTGCTTAAATGGACTGTACTACATGGCAAATTGAATTGTATTAATTATCTTTACAAACGAAATATATTACGATGAAAAATTTACTGTTTTTGTCTTTGGCTGGATTGCTGTTTTTTGCAAGTTGCAGTAAAGGAAAATGGAGAGAAAAAGATCAACCAGACCCAAGAGATGTTTTTGTTAGCACCCCTTGGCAAATAGATGAATACATTGTGCCATTGTATGATGTAAACCAAGATTGCAGAATAGCTCGTGAACTTGTATTTAGAAAAGACAGTTCTGGTTACTTTTATTATCCCAACAAGTGCGACTCCAACGATATCGATACGCTCAAATTTATGTGGTGGGTATCAAGAGATAATACGAAGTTATATTTCAATTATATGGATAGCGTGTATGTTTCTACGCCCTACACTCTGCGCATATATTACAGCGACTATGACATGATACGCACACAAGCCTGGGTATATGGCATGAACAAAAATGGCAACAAATTTTTGGATGGTTTTTTTGTTCCCAAAGGATCTAAATAGTAACTACAGTTTTATATTTACTTCAAATAGGTTGCCTAGCTCAAATCCAGTAAAAACTCCCTCCATAACTGGTAGGGAAAAAGAAAATTTACATTATATTTGACCAAACAATACGTATGAAATTATCATTACCACTGCTTCTAACCTCTTTTTTATTTGCTGCTCAGGCACATGCTCAGGTTCCCCGTATCAATACCATATCTGGCACAGGTGTTGGTGGTTTCAGTGGCGATGGTTTTGTTTCTACTGGTGCGCAGCTGCACAATCCTCAGTCTGTAGTACTCGATAATAATAACAATGTATATATTCTGGATTTTCTAAATCACAGAATACGAAAAATAAACAACTCTGGCATAATTGTTACTATAGCTGGTAACGGAACTAATGGTTTCACTGGCGATGGTTCAATAGCTACCTCTGCCGAAATGAATCCTTTTGGTGTAGCGGTGAGCAAAAACAATGAATTATATATATCGGATGCTAGCTGGAATGTAATCCGTAAGGTCAATTCCCTGGGTATTATATCTACAGTAGTAGGTATAGGTATGTATGGCAATACTGGCGATGGTGGCCCAGCTTCTGCCGCCAAGATAGGTAGCCCATATGGCATGGCTTTCGATACTGCCAACAATCTCTATTTTGCTGATGCTAAACAACACGTAGTTCGTAAGGTAAATGCTGCAGGTATTATCACAAAGTTTGCTGGAAATGACACTGCAGGTTATGCAGGTGATGGCGATTTTGCAATTCTTGCACGTTTAGATTCTCCTTATGCAGTTGCTGCCGACCGCAAAGGCAATGTTTATATATCTGATATCAAAAATAATGTGATCAGAAAAGTTGATCCATCAGGCGTTATTTCTACTTATGCTGGTATAGCTAGTACTTTTGGTCATTCTGGCGATGGTGGTCCTGCTAATGTAGCACTGCTCAACCGTCCTGCTGGCATTGCTGTTGACACACTGGGCAATCTTTTTATAGCCGATGCTGATAATGATGTTATCAGAAAAGTAGACACTGCAGGTATTATCACCACTGTGGTAGGCAACGGCACCCCTGGTTTTGGCGGCGACTTGGGTCCTGTTAATGGTTGCAATCTGCACACTCCATTTGGTGTTGCAGTTGCCAAAAACGGCGACCTATATATAGCTGATGCCAACAATCAGCGTATCCGCAAGACTTATGCTCCGGTTAGTGTTACTGATGTAGAACGCGACGTAATAGCTGTTTACCCCAATCCTGCTACCGAAAATATTACTGTAACTGGCACAGCAGCTGGCGATAAAATAACTATCAATGACGTTACTGGCAGAATCATCAATACAGATCTGATAGCAATGTCTTCTACTTCGGTCACTATTAGCCTTTCTGCTATACCTACTGGTGTTTACATACTCAAGGTCACTAGTGTAGATGGTGTTGTAGTGTCTGTCATCAAAGTAGCTAAGCAATAGCATTTTATATACAGTGCTTTATTGACTATATTATTGTAAGCAGCATACTTGTTTGCAGGTATACTGCTTCTTCTTTTATAATCATTGGCATTTTTTGCGCCTTACGCTACAGCATTTTACACCACAGT
>JBIKKS010000223.1:0-4525 GCA_044360235.1 Flavipsychrobacter sp.
AAATAACAGTAAGAGCTTTCGCATGAAAATCTATTTTATCAAAAATAAAGAAACTGAAACCAAAGTGTATGATTTTAAATATTGCTGTTTTTCTGTAACCTTTCCAAATCCTCTGGTGTATCTATACAGTGACTTTCGTAAGTGGTAGGCACACATTTTATACGGTATCCGTTTTCTACCCATCGAAGCTGCTCTAGCGATTCCGCTTTTTCTAACTTTGATACTGGAAGTTTGGTTATTTGGGCTAGTATATCGTTCCGATAAGCATACATACCCACATGCCTGTAGTAAGTATGGAGCAAATGCCATTCTTTTTCGGCTACTCCTTTTATGTAAGGTATTACCATTCTACTGAAGTACATGCCCTCCATATTTTCATTAAGTACTATTTTCACTTCACCTCTGTCAAACAAAGAATCATGATCACTTACTGCTATCATTTGGGTAGCTATTTCTACCCTGCCATCTTTTAGAACAGCAGCCAGTTCATCTATTTGTGCAGGCACTATAAATGGTTCATCACCCTGAATATTAATGACATAATCATACCCATCTCCCAGTTGGGTCAGAGCCTCATAGCACCTATCTGTACCACTAGGATGATCAGTAGCCGTCATCACTGCCCTACCACCAAATGACTGAACATGGTTATATATTCTTTCGTCATCGGTTGCCACCACTACTACATCCAGATGTTGGCTCATAACTGCCTGCTCATATACTCGCTGAATCATGGTTTTTCCATTGATCTCAGCCAATGGTTTACCCGGGAAACGGGTAGATGCAAATCTTGCTGGTATTATGCCTGCTATCATATATTGGGTGTGGTTTCTGATATCTTAGAATCTATTACTGTATAAAACGCTGGCGATGGTATATTTCTACTAATCAGGTAGTCGCGATAGTGTTCTGAATATACAGACCTTTGAGATATTGTTTCGTCATACTTACCACTCAATGCCTTCAGTAGTTCTGTGGCTTCACGTATGGCATTGTTACCACCACCATTTGCGGTTATGTAGTCGGCTAGGTGTTTTTCCTTAGCCAGATTTAGCAACATTGGGTTGCAGTTTCTACCTATCATTATTCTAATACCGCACATTGATGCCACCTCCAGATCAGTGATATCATCAAAAAAATAAGCTACTTCCTCTGGTGGTATGTCATGAGCATCACAGAGGTGCATAAGCGCATCTTTTTTGTTTTTGATGCCATAGTATACTGCATGAAAATGCTCGCGTCTGGCAAACGTAAACGCAACAGGATTTTTTTCTCCTGTTATAATACCAGCTATAGGATTGCGCGATTTGCGAATATAATGATTGTACCTAAGCATATTTATGCCCATTGAGTCTACTTCGTTAAACGGACTAGACCCATCTGCACCCTTTGAACCATTATTAAATACGCCATCCCAGTCGAAAATATATGCACTAATCCGCTCTAGTTTTTCACCTAGCACATATGAATCAGTTACAAATGTTCCTCCAAATGCACTTTTTATAAAATCTGAATTTATTTCACTCATAGTCAGTCGTGGTTGTACAGTGAAGGAGAATGATATGGATAATAACAACAAATGGCATAAAGTTCCTGAAAGGACCATCATACCATTTGTTGAATAAACGTTTATTCAGTTTATATTAATAAGCTTTCAAATCCTGTATGTCTAACATGCCTACAGGTTTGTTGCTGTCAGTAGCTAATATAGTATCTACTTTCACTTTTTTGAAGATAGCCGCTGCATCGTTCAGCAATGCATTTACATCTATACTAATAGGTGTTTTATACTCCAAACTACCTATTTTTTTGTCTAGTATATGCTCACCATCATTTTGCAACAATCTACGAAGGTCACCATCAGTAAATACTCCTGCTACTTCACCGTTGTCATTTACCACTGTTATACAACCAAATCCATATTCAGTCATTTTCACAATAGCATCTTTCAAATTAGTATCCGCATTTACCAGTGGATTTATACCATTGATTGCATCTTTCACACGTACAGTCATTAAACGAGTGTCACTCAAAAACTGTTCTGTACCTATCGTAGTGAAGTTATTCTCAGTAAGTGATTTAAGTATTTTCAGCGGCACAGTAATGGTATGGGCGCCAGCAGTGAGGGCATTGCGCACATGCTCTGAGTTGCGTACTGAACTAAACATGATTTTGGTATCGTAGCCGTATTGCTTCACAGCTTTCACACATTGTTCTACAAGAGCAACAGCGTCATGACCTTGATCTTGCAAACGACCTACTAGCGGACAGACATAACTGGCACCAGCCTGCATAGCCATATAAGCTTGTTGCAATGTATATACCAGATGTACATTTACCAACAATCCTTGGTTGCGCAGCATCTTACATGCTCTGAGACCTTCTAATGAAACCGGTATTTTAAAAACGGTTTTAGCAGGATCTAACCCCAAATTCAACTGGCGAACAGCCTCTTCTACTACTTCCTCAGCAGTATTTCCAAGTGCTTCTATTTGCAATACCGGTACTATTTTAGATAGCTTTACTATAGTGCCATCTATGTCAGTAATACCTTCGCGCTGCATAAAGGTAGGCGTGGTAGTAAGTCCAGTGAGGAAGCCCAGTTTGAAACCTTCTTCTATTTCTTTAAGGTTTGCCGAATCGAGATATAATTCCATGATTATTAGTATTGTTGTAATTACTGTGCAAGATAGTTGTTCTTTTTGGAATTGGGAGCATATGCATTATACTCCAAGAGCAAACTATATAAAAGTTAACAAGTCTTATTTACCTGTGTAAAAAATTTGTTTCAGTAATGCCACAGCTTCGGCTTGAGGCATTCTACGATTTTTAAGTATAAGGGTTCTATAGGTACACTCCTTACATGCACAATCTTTTGTACCGCACAGGTAATATTGATCTATGCCATCTTCACGCACCATCCATATCTTATATCTTGCGTCATTGTCTGTAACCAAAACTACAGGAGTCTGATCTTGTAGTTTTATCTGGTAATTGGCCTCCATATTATAGTAGCTGTTTATAAACACAGCATCTGTTACTGTGCCCTTTCCAAACTCGTAATTGCTGCAAGCCCCTATCGATGCAATTATCGTGGTAGTGTCTGCTCTGTAAAAATATTGCTGTCTGCTGGTTTTAGCATATTTTCCTGTTTCCCATTTGCCTGGCAACACCACAGTGCCATAGGGAGATACTGCATAAGTGGTAGTATTTGCAGTTGCATCATATGGAGCTACAGTTCCTGAGGCAGGTGCAAGCCTATGAAAACAACCACTATTTGAAAACAACATTAACATGCATGCAAATACTAATATGCAACGATTAGAAAGACTGGTATTCATTGATTAAATTTTATTGTTGTGATACGAGTTGTAAATTAATATCATTCGTGGCAGTAGTTTTTACTATCATCTTTTCCAACACCATTATTCTTCTAGTATTACCCACTATCCATAGTAAGTCTCCTTCTTGTATCAAAGCCGTAGATTCGGGGTTGAGTATACGCTCACCATTACGCTCTATACCTACTACTAATCCCTTTGTGCGTTCTCTTATAGACGATTCTTTAATAGTTTTCCCTACCAATACAGATTCAGGTTTTACTTCTATGCGCTGCAGTGTAAGTTCATCTTCTGGAAGTATATTCCTAGAACGTACAGGGCTACAAAAATCAAGATATTTTTTGAATGCCACTACTTGATCATCAGTGCCTATCACATAAAGCGTATCATCAGGGTATATTCGCTCTTGTCTATCTGGTGCCTGTATCGTAAACGCACCTCGTTTTATCATTGCTATATTAACACCATATTCTTCTCTTAGTTTCAATTCCCAAAGTGTTAAACCTACACCACGGAAGTCAGGAGAAATTAGAAAACTGGTAATATGCGCATCCCAAGGTGTAAGGTGAGAACCACTTACCTTTTTATCTATTTGTTCTTTTTCATTTAAATTTGTAATAAATCGTTTTTCGATAAAGGAGTTGATGCTTTGTAATTTCTTATAATTGATTACCAATAGTAAAATAGATAATACAAATAACGCAAATGCCCTCTCAGACGAAACAATATTGTCAATCAGAAAACCGATTATTATAAATGCAATTACAAATCGGAAAACTTGCAAAACTATCATTGGGCCTCTAAAAGACCGATTTTGCCATAGATTCTTTGCAACATTCGGAGCAATACGTCTCAATGTCAATGCCCATAAAAATGGAGTAGCCAAAAGTATAGTAACAGCTGCCATAGCAAGTCTTATAAATGGTGATTGCGTACCGTACCCAATAGCTGGCAGCATCACATTTGACATAACAAGCACTATCCCAATTACTAGTATGGCATATATTATAGTTTGTACGGCAAAAGAAGTAATATATTCTTTCCAGTCGCTGGTAGGTTTTACAGTTTGCCCATCCAGGCTGTATTTATCTATAGCATTTATCCAGTTGGTTGGTAATTTTTTTTGCAAAAAAAGATATACAGGTGTAGAAAACCGTATCATGTACGGTGTAGTAAATGTGGTG
>JBIKKS010000224.1:0-4524 GCA_044360235.1 Flavipsychrobacter sp.
GGTGCTAGGATGCAAATAGTTTATACCACAGACACTACCGATTCCTTATTAGATATGGCTACCGACATCACAGCTGCCATGATGCCCGTTTTCAGTAATGATGATGTAACCGATTGGGTCACTCACCAAGCCAATCTTACACCCTTCAAAAACATAGTACCGCTATACATTGGCTTCCGCTACACCTCTGCAGCAGGTACCACAGGCAATCGTTGGTATCTAGACAATATCCATACCACTACTACAGAACTTTTTCTTTCAGTAAACCCCGATATCAATTCCACTACCACACCACTTTCTTTCTCGGGCAGCATCACCGATCGCCACCTCACACTCAGTTGCCACAACACTTTCCCTGCTACGTACACCTTACAACTGCTCGATATCACAGGCCGTGTTATCCATACCCAAAGTCTGGCACTTCCATCTGGCAAATCTACACACAACATAGCTGGTTTACCCGTTTCCACAGGTATATACATTGCTCGCATGCTCAACGAAAACACACAAGCCAAAGTCAAAATACTGTCTAGGTAAATGCACATACCTAAAAATGAGTACCTTTGATACTGAGGCATTTCAGGCTACCTATGCATACATTATCAGAAGAAAATTATCTAAAAGCTATCTACAACATAGCGCAGCAGGGGCTTGCTAAAATCACCCCTACTGCCATATCAGATGCGCTGGGCAACAATCCCGCTTCTGTAGTAGATATGCTCAAAAAACTTGCTGATAAACAACTGGTACTCTACGAAAAAAGCAAAGGAGTAGCACTTACTTCCACTGGCCACAATGTGGCTATCTCTATTGTACGCAAACACAGACTATGGGAAGCTTTCCTACTAGAAAAACTAGGTTATGGCTGGGACGAAGTACACGATATAGCAGAGCAACTGGAACATGTTTTTCACCCCGATCTTGCCGACCGATTGGATAAATATCTCGGCTTCCCTCAGTACGACCCTCATGGCGACCCCATACCAAAAGCAAATGGCGAAAGTGCTGTTTCTTACAAAACACTACTTGCCGAAATTGAAGAAGGAAAAACCTGCAAAGTAGTTGCAGTCAAAGACACCAGTGCCCCATTTCTGCAATACCTCAAAAAACTAGACATTGGAATAGGCACCACAATTACCCTATCCGAAAAAATCGCTTTCGATCATTCTATGATAATCGAAATCAACCACAATCGACAAGCTACAGTATCCCGCATTTTTGCCGACAATCTGCTGGTGCAGGAATAGTAATTCTACTTATTACTTATGTGCTGTTTTGTTTCAGTTGGCACCGTATTGCTGTTCAGCAGGTACTTCATTATACGGGCATGCAGATCAGGGTCTTTTTCTCTATTGCCGGCATCATTCAGATAGGTCACTAATATCTTCCTGTCTTCGCTCATGCTACCGTTGTAGTTCAGCACACTCGGCACATGTTCCTGCACAGCATACCTCAGATAACGCAACTCCACATCTCCAGGACTTGCCTTTATTGCTTTTTCTAGGTCTCCCTTCCCTGCATAAAAGTATTTTACTTTTGTATAAGGGTTGGCAACATAGTTACACATCATCATACTTGCCACAGCTTTATAACCCAGCATTTTGGGCTGCTTTGCATCATATGTCCGTGTCTCTTTATATAGCTTATCCGCCGCTGTTTTGTCTTTGTACGACTGATAGTATAGCTTTCGCAATTCCAGCACATCACTCTCTGTTGCCCAACAAGACAGTACACATAGCAGCAAAGTCAGTACTGCACCGCATTTCCTTAGCATACCTTTCGTATTAACCTCATTTTCTTTTTCTGCTGCTTTCATTCACCTTACTTTTTAGCCTCCGGAAAAACTATCCCATCTAAGAACACATTACCCTTCTCAAACGGTATCTCCTTGTCAGATATTGCCATCAGCACCACTATATATTGCCCATTAGTCCACCCTTTCACATTCAGGTTGTTCTTTTCTTTGTCTTTCCAGTAGTCTATCATTCCTCTGGTATCCTCCTTACCACGTAGCCTATGCCCCTTACCATACCCTGCCGCAGCTTCTATCCCAAACGACGACTTTATATAATCCAGATATTGCTCTAGTACCTGCTCCGCATCTTTCAGGTCCGCAATTTTTTCTTTTAATTGCACGCAAATCAGGTCATAGGTCACCACACCATCCTTACATTCCCCCGTATATACTACCGACGAATCAGGACTATGCGTTATCTCAAACGTACCAGGATTGCAGAAAAAATAAGCCGAACACCCCGATTTACCAATAGTGTACTTCTTTAGTGTCTGCGCACTTACTAGTTGACACACGCCTATATACAACAACGCAAAAAATAAAACCCTTTTCAAAACTGACGAATTATGTTGAATTGTAAATGTAAAAAACTAACCACAAACATACTTTGTAACATCAGCATAAACTTATTTTGCAGTGTATTAAACATTCATTTATGAAAACCGATCTATCCAAAACATACAAAGACTACTACTCCGCCAAAACCACTCCTACACTTATATCTTTCCCTGCTGCTCAGTACATTTCTTTAGTAGGAAAGGGCGACCCTAACGGTCCTCAATTCGCTACCAACATTGCCGCCATGTATGGTACTGCCTACACAGTCAAATTTGCCTGCAAAGCTTTGGGCAATGATTTTACGGTACCCAAGCTCGAATGTCAGTGGTGGTATGACGAGTTACTTTACCCAAATCTCACTATCACTGATGCTCCGGTCAATATACCTCGCTCCGATTGGGATTATCGTTTACTGCTTCGCTTGCCCGATTTTGCCACCCAACAAATGGTAGTAGATGCTGCCACTACAGTGTTCAAAAAAAAGGCATTAAAGAAGCACAGCAAATAGCCTACTACCAGCTACCTACCATGCAGGCTGTACAAATACTTCATATCGGTCCTTTCGCTACCGAACACGACTCCCTAATCATTCTCAACAACTACATGCAACAAAACAACCTCCTTAAAGACGGTTTGCACCACGAAATCTATCTGTCGGACTTCAGAAAAACCGCACCTGAAAAACTAAAAACAATTCTTCGGGAGCCAGCAAAGAAGGGGTAGAATATCTAAACTTAAGCCTCCTTCACCACTATCGTCGGCTGATGGTATATCGGGAAATTGCAAGAGTTAGATATAAAACACTTCTCTCTAGCCTTTTCGTGCAGGTGCTCCGCATCCAGCACTCTGGCGCCATCAGTTATCGTCACTAATGGGTGCAGGGTTATCTCTGTAAACCTACCTCTTTCTGTAGCGGTAGCCTCTACCATCTCCCCTTCCGGATAGTCTGTGTATTCATTTACTATTATACCCGCATCAGCGCACAAGTGCAGATACCACAGCATATGGCATGACGAAACCGCAGCCAGCAGAAACTCCTCCGGATTGTGCTTCGTATTATCTCCTCTGAATGCCGGGTCTGACGAACATATCAGGTCTGCCTTCCCATCTATCCGCACTGTGTGGCTTCGCTCGTAGGCTGCCGCATGGCTGGTACCAGTGCCGTTATTGCCGGTCCACTCTACGGTCAATGTATAATGATGATGTCCTTTCATAGTCTTATATAGTTATGCTATTACAATAATACTCATTATTCTCTCCACAATTCACTATCCATCATACTTCCCCACAACTACCCGACACGAAGAAGCCGCCCATTCCGGCGGCTTCTTCGTGTATCTATTATTCAATATTCACTCTTTTATCTCAGCAGGGTCACATTACCACTCTTGTTAAACACCTTGCCACTAGCTGTTGCAGCACTGATGTCATACACATACACACCCAGTGGTTGTGGCACACCCTTGTAAGTGCCATCCCAGCCATCTTCTATATCTTTCGACTCAAATACCATCACACCCCATCTGTCATATATCCTGAAGTGGCGCAGATTCGCAAATCCTCTTCTGATGATCTTAAACTTGCTATTGATACCATTACCCGGTGCAAACGCGTTAGGCACAGTCAGTATTCCCTCAGTGTTTACGTTTACGTTTATCGAGTCTTTGGTTTTACATCCCCACTCAGTTACACCCGTCACCACATATTTTGTGCTCACTTCTGGTGCCGCTATCGGGTTAGATATATACTTACCACTTAGCCCGCCCGATGGTGTCCAGCTAAATATGTTACAGTTCGTAGATGGGTCCATCTGGTATGTCTCGCCCGGATACAACGTTACTGAGTCTTCCAGATGTATCACCGCATCAGGTTTCACCGTCAATCTTATAGTACCAGTGTCGGTACAGTTATACACGTTTTTGGTTACCACCATATACTCCATATTAGTTTCTGGGCGCGCTATTACAGTGGCGCCTACAGTATCGTTCAGGTACATATACGGATACCAATTGTAGTAGGCTATCAAATCAGTGTTTACTGCTGTCATTATTACTGAATCCCTTGGGCATACCGTTCTGTCTTCACTTACTGCTACCGTAGGTTTCGGATTCACCAATACTCTTATCGAGTCTATCACACTCGGACAACCCTCTACTGTTTGGTTTACATAG
>JBIKKS010000225.1:0-4517 GCA_044360235.1 Flavipsychrobacter sp.
AAATGCCGACAAGCTCATTGATGCAAACAAGGAAGCACACAATGTCAGCTTCACAAAAATCTTTTTCATTTCAATTTGTTTGAGTAAAAAGTAGTAAGCGCCCTTCTGTAAGAAGAGGTGATATAAAAATAAGTTTTAAAATTAAGGATTTCGCACCAAAAATCACCTCGAAAATACCTCTTCTATTAAATTTTCTGCAATAACCCTGCCAAAAAATAAGGCACAGGAATAAAATCCCTGCGCCTACGTATTTCTGACCCTTAAAATTACTATTCTATGACTACAGTTCTCGCCATGCTGCTACCCCCTGTCACATCAGTAAAACGAATGTGGTACACACCTCTTGCCCATGAATTTACGTCTACAGTAATTTGCCCGTTTACATTGCCACTCCACACCATTTGTCCAGCAGCACTGTATATAGCCACTTGCAGGTTGCTGGGTATTGTGGTGCTTATAGTCAGTGCGTCATGCGCTGGTACTGGATACACTTTAACATCATCAGCACTCAATGAGCTGATGGCAGCAACACCAGTAGGCAACGAAGGATTGTTGCGAATGGTTATGTTTCTGGCATTTACATTAAAGAAAATATTTCCTACGGATTTCACCTTGAACCTACCAATTACAGTATTAGCCGGCGGATTGGGCACTGTTATGCTGGCACTGCCATTATTGGGGAAAGTGCCCACCGTATAAGGCCATGTATTGCCACCATCCGTAGACATGTAGATAATAACATTGCTAGCATTGATAGGTGCGACGTCTGTGCCTACCACATTCCAGGTTATCGTTTGTGCAGAGCCACCTTCATAATCAATTCCAGTGGTGCCCTGACTAGTTACTTTAAAACCACCAAAGTTGTTAGTAGCACCAGTACTAATAGCGTCTATATGCACCGTATCATCAGGAAACAAGAAACAACCATAACCGTTGAATATGTTGCGTACAGTAAGCTTAAAGGTGAGGTAACGGGTAGTATCTGGTGCTTTTTCGCCCATATTACCGTTAGAGGTCACATTCGTGAGATTGCCAGCCAGTATAAGGCTGTTTTTGGGGAATACCCTTACAGGGTCGTATGCCTTTGGCAAATAAGACCGAAATATAGGCCCTCTGAAGTAAGTCTGTTGCAACTTCTTCCCAAAATCGCCCCTATTCCATTGTTCCCAACAATAACTCACTAACGTATCTGCTACAGAGTCTACTGCTGTAGGTGCTATCAGCTCAAAGGGGGTTTTGTAAGGTATTTTATAGTTGGCAGTAAACGGAGCCAGATACACCAATTTGTTACCAGTACTTGTTCTTACCGCACAAACCTCTTGAGAGCCTACCAGTCTTGCCTGTATCTGCGTAAGGCTAGAAGCATGAAAATAAGCATCGCTACGAGCCTGCAAATTATCGGGTGAGCAAATACCAGCATAGGCAAGTATAGAAGACCCACTACCCGGCTCATAAGCATTGTTTTGTGATGCATTGCCCCCACAGCTACCGTCTACATCATTATTAAACGTATGGTTAGACCCAAACTGGTGCCCCATTTCGTGCGCTACATAGTCTATATCGAATGCATCACCCACAGGTGCTGAAAGCCCTGTAACTGTACGAGCCTTCTGTGAGCTATTACACACTATGCCCACACCAGATATGCCCCCACCACCAGTAGTGAATACATGGCCACAGTCATAGTTGGCACTACCTATTCTGTTGGTGCAAGTAGTTTGGTTAATTCCCAAACAAGCAGCTCCATTACTATTGTTGGTATGAAAAGGGTCGTTACCGTTGATAGTACCGGTTTGTGCGGTCCATATTAGGGTATCTTCATTTGCTACAAAATTGACCTGCACAGAAAACTCACGGTTGTATACACCATTCACCCTATTGATGGTGGTGGTCATTTTGGCAAAAGCCTGAGCTATGGTAGGCGATGCAAGCCCTGTAGCTGCCCTACAATAATAATTATTGGCACTCAATGCCAGTCTGTATGTGCGTAGTTGGTAGCCGTTAGATACTCTCTGTGCCAACTTAGGCAGCCCGCTTTGTGCAGTTGTCATAGCTGTGCCACCCGCATGCTCGTTATCATCTTTTACCTCACATACCATGCGATCATTAAAGTTTCTTTTCTCATCGCGTCTGTAATGCACCATATAAAACCCATCATGATAGTTGTCGTAAGGGTCTATGAGTGCAGTGTTGTCGCCATCATATATCATAGCACTGAAACCATATAGGGTAAAGTCCAGTTTAGCTGTCACCATAGGGTTGTCTATGGCTTCACCTGTAAATGTTTTGGTATCCGGGTATTTAGCTGCCAGTACATCCGGCATCATGGGTGTTTGCCAAACTTTAAAATCTCTGAAATTACCATCGGGCTGCGGTAGGGTTACTATCATTCCCTCTTGAGGGTCGGTAGAGAGGTTCCACATCAAAAATTTCAAGGTAACTTCGTCCATCGTAAAGACAAGAAAACGTTCAGGATGTTGCCACTGTAAGTTTCGGGGTGCTTTGGCTGGGTCTATCTGATGCCAGTAGTTACCGGCAGTAGCATTACCAGCCCACAAAATCATACTACACAAAAACAAACGGGTGATCAACTTTTTCATTGTTGCTTTTTTTTAACAATTAGAGAGATACTTTTGAACTACGATTAAGCCTTAGTTATATTATTAGGTTCGGCAAGTTAATAGATTTGTGCCTAACCAAAAACTGTGTTAAATTAAAATTCAATAAGAGTATTACAAGCACTGGCAACATCAATACGAATGACAACAACAATATCATACAGTCTGAATGCCATAGACAGTGCCGTAGAGCAGTTTTGGGAAATAGCTAAAGACTACAGGGTAGTAACGTTTAGTGGTGACATGGGTGCCGGCAAAACCACCTTTATCAGTCACCTATGCCAGTATCTGCAAGTACCCGATGCTGTGAGCAGCCCCACATTTGCGCTGGTAAATGAATACAGATTTGAAAAGGAGGGTACAGAACAAACCATTTTTCATACCGACTGGTATCGGCTGCGCAGTGCAGAAGAAGCCATAAATGCAGGAATGGAAGAGTGCATAGACCAAACCAAAAACGGACATACCTATTGCTGGATAGAATGGCCAGAAAAAGCACCAGAACTCCTTCCTACCACCTACTTATCGGTATATATAACCACCACAGATATCTCAGAAAGAACTATGCACCTAACCACAAATGAATAACACTTACTGCTACTGTTCTACTACGAAATAGGGCAAATGGGGTTACGCGATTTTTTATTACTTTCACCACCCGAACACAAAAACATCATGCACGAAATTTTAGAAGTACTCAAGACGCTACTTGCCAACCCCGACGAACTGATGAACTGGATAACAGCCCATGGTGGTTTGTATCTGGTAATGTTTATAATATTTGCCGAAACTGGTCTTTTTGTAGGTTTCTTCCTCCCTGGCGATTCATTATTGTTTGTCACTGGCATTACCATAGCCAATACAATGTCTCCATTCGACAGCACTCCTGTAAACCTGATTTATTGGATTTTGCTCTTTGTTGTTGCTGGAGTTTTGGGTAATATAGTAGGATATTGGTTCGGCGAGAAATCAGGGCATTTGCTGATGAAACGCCCCGACTCATGGCTCTTCAAGAAAAAACATCTGGAGCAAGCACATGAGTTTTATGAGAAAAAAGGCGGCATGGCTATTATGATGGCCCGTTTCCTACCCATAGTACGCACATTTGCACCTATAGTAGGTGGTATGGCTGAGATGAATTATAAAAAATTCATTCGTTACAATATCATAGGCTGTGTAGCATGGGTGGTGAGCATGATAATGGCTGGCTACTTGCTAGGCAATGTACCTTGGGTAAAAGCTAATCTGGAAAAGATTGTACTGATTATTGTATTCATCACTACCGCTCCTGTATTGTTCAAAATGTTTTTTGGCAAGAAAAAACAACAGGCAGCATAGTGCCTCGCCTACATAATTCAGGCATTCGCAAGGCTTTTCAACCATTGTAATATTGCTCATTGCATGAAGCAGCACAAGGCAGCAGGACTCTTCAGTATACCGGTAATAGTAGCCGCTCTGGGCTACTTTGTAGACATATATGACCTTTTGCTGTTTAGCATTATAAGGGTAAAGAGCCTGAGAGGGCTGGGCCTGAGCGATGCGCTGATAGACACAGAAGGCAAATTCATCATCAGCATACAAATGTATGGGTTGCTGATAGGGGGTATACTATGGGGTATGATGGGTGATAAAAAGGGGCGACTGAGTGTGCTTTTTGGCTCGATAGTGCTCTACTCAATTGCCAACATAGCCAATGGCTTTGTGCAGACAGTGAACCAGTATGCCCTTGCCCGATTTATAGCCGGCATAGGACTAGCGGGCGAGCTGGGTGCTGGTATAACACTGGTAAGCGAACTCATATCTAAAGAAAACAGAGGCAAAGCTACCTCCATAGTAGCCGGTGTGGGACTAACAGGGGCTGTAGCAGCGTACTTTGTAGCGCACTCTTTCGAGTGGATG
>JBIKKS010000226.1:0-4514 GCA_044360235.1 Flavipsychrobacter sp.
ACCTATTGCCTGCACCACACTGCCTCTAGGTACACTCAACTCGCTCGTTATTGATAATATCGCATCTAACGCCGCTGGTGAAAGCGGATACAGTGAGTGTAGTTTATCGGCAAGTTGTTTTTTGTGGTTGTCCTGCATTGTTTTTAATGATTGGTCTCTTTAGTGGTCAATCCTTCCTTTTTGTATTTGACAGTATGTAAATAAAGTACCCCAAACTACCTATCAAAAATACTATGTTCACCACTCTGGCAAAGGGTGGTGCTCCATCGGGCCATACCTGCCCTAGTAGCACTACAATATTAAGTATCACTAGTAGAATGAGTAGAGTACGCATGAGTATTGTTTTTATTAGATCAGGTGGTTATGCTTATCCACGCAAAGGTAATTTTTACTTCCCAATCTCACTGCCAGTACTACTACGCTGCGTTTTATGCATACACCTATAGTTATATACTATACTCAACTTTTTAGGTGACTATAGTCACACATCAGGGCACAGATAGGGGCTACATTTGTGTTATAAAAACAAACAAATCAATTAATATGGAACAGACACAAAATAATGCAAGTCAGGTAGTAAGTATGCCCAGAATAGGCGATAAGGCACCAGAGTTCAGAGCCGTCACTACGCAGGGGAGCATCAATTTTCCGGCCGACTATCGTGGCAGTTGGGTAATACTCTTCAGCCATCCAGCCGATTTTACCCCAGTATGTACGTCAGAGTTCATGACGTTTGCTACTATGGAAAAACAGTTCAACGATGTTAACTGTAAGCTAGTAGGGTTATCTATAGATGGTCTATACAGCCACATTGCATGGCTGCGCACCATCAAAGAGAAAATTGAGTACAAGGGTATGAAGGACGTAGAGGTTACCTTCCCACTTATCGAAGATATTACTATGGAGGTAGCTACCAAATACGGCATGATAATGCCTGGCGAAAGCAGCACCAAGGCTGTGCGTGCAGTATTTGTCATAGACCCTATAGGTGTCATCCGCACCATCATTTATTATCCCCTTAGTTTGGGCAGAAACTTCGATGAATTGTTAAGGGTAGTAATAGCCCTCCAAACCGCCGATGAGTTTAGCGTTGCAACTCCTGCCGACTGGCGCCCAGGCGATGATGTCATAGTGCCCACTGCAGGCTCTTGTGGCGTAGCCAAGGAGCGTATGGACGCCCACGACGCTGACACCAAATGTTACGACTGGTTTTTCTGCACCAAAAAACTAGACAAAGAAACCGTGATGAGCAGAATACTGAAAAAGTAAGCACAAACATAGCTATTCAATACCATAGATGGGCTATCTCTACTTCTGAGGTAGCCCATCTGCATTAGCGGTAGGTATAGCAGCGTGCATATTGATAGGCACATAAAACAGAATTTTATTAATAGTGTATCGTATTGTCATGTTTATAATCACCCAGTGCATTTTCCCTGCATTTTTTTAATTTACCTCCATTTTGGCGCACTGCTTACCCATTATCTGCAATATTTGCCGATTTATTGCCCTTGGCATAAGTATTGTCCCTTATCTTGTCACCTGTTTTAGTTTCTAAATAAGGATAACTTTGTCATAATGTCTGAAAAAAACTCAATGCTGGAAATGTTACTCAATCAAAATGAGCAGGAAATGGAGTTCATGCCTATCGTTCCCCTTGGCGAAGACGAGATGGACGATGCTGAGCGTGCCTCCCTGCCTGCTGATTTGCCCATAATAGCCCTTCGCAATACAGTACTATTCCCCAACGTAGTACTACCCATTACTGTAGCCCGAGAAAAATCCGTTAATGCCATAGCCGAAGCCCAACGCACCAACAAATGGATAGGCGTAGTGGCACAGAAAGATAGTAACAACGATAATCCTGGTCCAGACGATATGTACCAGATAGGTACACTAGCCAAGGTAGTAAAGCAGATAAAAATGCCTGATGGCAACATCACCCTTTTTATCATGGGGCGCATAAGGTTCAAAATCGAAAAATTTACACAAAGCGACCCATTTTATGTGGCCAACATCACCTACATGGAGGACGTTTACCCTAAAAACGAACCCAGCTTCGATGCGCTCATATCTTCTATCAAGGACTATGGCGAGCGTATATCACAGCAGTCGCCCAATATCCCTACCGAGGCAGGTATCGTACTCCGCAACATAGAGCAGCAGTCATTTCTCATGCACTTTATAGCGTCCAATATTTCGTCTAAGTTGCAGGAGAAACAAGCCATGCTCGAGGAAAACAATATTACTCTTCGTGCCGAAAAACTACTAGGCCTATTGCAGTCTGAGCTGCAACTGGTAGAGCTGAAAAACGAAATCACCAACAAGACCCGTGCCGATATAGACCGCCAGCAGCGCGAATACTTCTTGCAGCAGCAAATGAAGTCTATAAAAGAAGAGCTGGGTGGAGACCCTAACGACCGCGAGATAAAAGACCTGCAAAAGCGTGCCGAGGAAATGAAGTGGACCGATGCCGCACGTGAGCTCTTTAAGAAAAATATAGAGAAGCTGGAGCGCATGCACCCCAGCACGCCAGACTATTCGGTTATCTACAATCACCTCGACCTCATGCTCGATCTGCCTTGGGATACGTTCACCCAAGACAGCTACGACCTCAAAAAAGCCCAGAAAGTGCTCGACAACGACCACTATGGCATGGATAAAATCAAAGACCGCATTCTCGAATACCTAGCCGTACTCAAGCTAAAGGGCGACCTCAAGTCGCCTATACTCTGCTTTGTAGGCCCTCCCGGCATCGGTAAAACCTCGCTGGGCAGGAGCATCGCATCAGCGGTCAACCGCAAGTATGTGCGCCTGAGCCTGGGTGGCTTGCACGACGAGAGCGAGCTACGCGGTCACCGCAAAACCTACATAGGCGCCATGCCCGGCCGCATCATACAGTCCTTGCGCAAAATAAAATCTTCCAATCCTGTATTCATACTAGATGAGGTAGACAAACTGGGCAAAGACTTCAGGGGCGACCCTAGTTCTGCCCTGCTAGAGATACTAGACCCTGAGCAAAATAACTCCTTCTACGACAACTATCTGGAGCTGGAATACGACCTATCTAAGGTACTGTTCATAGCTACTGCCAATAGCCTAAGTGATATCCAGCCTGCCCTCCGCGACAGGCTCGAGATAATACAACTCTCCGGTTATTCGCCCGAGGAAAAAACCGAAATAGCCAAACGTCACCTCATACCCAAGCAAAAGGAAATGCATGGCCTGCTTAAAGTGCCCATGAAGTTCCCCGACAAGGTGATACTCAAAATAATACAAGAATACACCCGCGAAAGTGGAGTGCGCGAGCTCGACAGGTTATTGGCTGGCATGATGCGCTCTGTGGCCAAGCACGTAGCTATGGAAGAAGAAGTACCCGCCACCGTTACCGATGCGCAGGTAGAGCAGAGTCTCGGCAAGCCTCGCTTCAGCAACGATATCTACACCAAGGGCCATCCACCCGGCGTTGTAGTAGGCCTGGCCTGGACATCCGTAGGCGGCGACATACTGTTTATAGAAACATCCCTGTCACGGGGCAAGGGTGTCCTTACCCTTACCGGCAATCTCGGCACTGTGATGAAGGAAAGCGCCACCACAGCACTCTCTTACCTCCGTGCCCATTCCGAACAGTTTGGTATAGACAGCGACCGCTTCGAGGAAGTAAACATACACATACACGTACCAGAGGGTGCGGTGCCCAAAGACGGCCCTAGTGCGGGTATCACCATGCTTACCTCATTGGCATCAGCGTTCACTGGTCGCAAGGTGCGTCAGTACTACGCCATGACCGGCGAGATCACCCTACGCGGACAAGTACTAGCAGTAGGTGGCATCAAAGAAAAGATACTAGCCGCCAAGCGTGCCGGCATCAAAGACATCATTATGTGCTACCAAAACCAGAAAGATGTAGAAGAAATCAGTGCTCAGTACATCAAGGGCCTCCGCTTTCACTACGTCAACGATGCCTCCGAGGTTCTGGATATCGCACTCGTAAAACGATAAACACATTCCCCCCTTATACTACTAACGCTTACATACCTCCACACAGAGGTTTGTAAGCGTTAGTCATTTTACTCAGTTTTGTAGCCGTATTGCCCTACATTATTTTCCTCTTAGCCCAGGCCCTGAAGTGTTCCCAGCCCAGCCCCTCAGGGTCTTTCAGCACACCAGTATAGGCAGTGCCACGCCTTATATAGTACTTATTGAAGGTGCTCTGGTTGATGCCCCACTTCATCAGAAACTGCTTCCTACCATCATTCTTTTTTATCCTCAGTGTCGATTTCGACTGAAAGTGATACACCCTGCTCTTACCTATCCCCTTATATATTCTGCACCCCGCATACCACATCTTCATCGCAAAGTCATCATCGCTACTCACCCCCGGGCTCAGCTCTATGCTGTAGCCACCCGTTATCAGCCAGTACTTGCGGTGTACTATAGTAGGCGGCCAGGTCGACCCTGTCCAGTCGGCCATAGGCAGGCTATTACACTCACGCAGCAGCCCCTCCTCGTCA
>JBIKKS010000227.1:0-4508 GCA_044360235.1 Flavipsychrobacter sp.
AAAAAAGTGAGCATTTTATTGCCAATAGAATGCCAGAAAAACAAGATCCGGTGGGGATTTCCGCCCATAAACCGGCTTCCGTAAACCACATCGGCAAAACCATCCAATATGGGCTGGAGAAGTATGTTGTATTCATTGGGATCATATTCCAGGTCTGCATCCTGGATAATCACAAAATCACCGGTCGCTTTTTGTATGCCTGTGTGCAATGCAGCACCCTTACCCTGATTCACCTCGTGTTTGTGGTAGCTTATGGGCAGCTCAGGGTTAGCAGCCTGATACGCCTTTATAGCCTCCTCCGTATTGTCGCGCGAGCAATCATTCACAATGATTACCTCTTTTTTCATGCCATGTATCAGCTCCACAGCCTTCACCTTATTCAGTATTCGGTGAATCGTGGGACCTTCGTTGTAAGCAGGAATAACTATAGAAAGTACGCTCATAATGCAATATACAAAGTAAACCTGCTAAGAGCAGGGGCAACAAAAATAGATAGTACTAAGTAGAAAGCCAAAAGTGATTAAAATTTAAATGTGAGGAATGGGGACACGCTGCATCTATAAGTTAGCCGTGCTCCCAGCCGCTCCACTACTAGCAGCGGGCATTGGATCGCGCTCTTCTACTTGCGGAGCTGTTAGGTGCTGGGCTTATGGTGTGAAGTATATCCTTGAAAGAGAATTTGCTTTTTTCGATTCAAATTCTACTCTAAATATGGTTATAGTGTGGTATTGTAGGTTCGATTCCCGCCCTTCTCCAATAACTATCGGCAAGCCAATTACAAATGCTGTATGTGAAGGCAACGTCTTATATATCAGACTTGCTGATGTGAAGGTAAGGAGGTATAGTTCGAGGGACAGCTTTAGCTTGATTTAGTAAAGATAATCTAAACCAAGCTACATCAATATAGAGTATTTCTTACCGAAAGAGAATAGTATTTTAAATCAGCATTTACTATCATAACAGGCTCCTTGGGTAGCCTATTGTGTTTGGTTTAGTGTTGAGTTTTATGAGTATACCAAGTACTTGACTGAAAGTAGATGTAAAAATTATCACTATAACTTGAAAGCTAAAAACTTTCAAGTTAACTGCATAAAGTAAGGAAATACCATTTAACAATAAGTCCACTTTAGTTTGACTAAATCCATTCATTTAAATATTTTCATCCGAATACTTACTTCTCATTTACTTTAGAAATAGAAAAATGAAACTCAGCCCCTTGACCTTCTTCAGATTTCACGTGAATTTCACCTCCGATTTTTTCTACAATTTTCTTTACTGTAGCTAAACCTATTCCATTACCTCTATTTCCGTATTGATCTCTAATGGAGGAAATATGAAATAAATTGAAAATTAAACTGTGCTCCTTTTTAGCGATTCCGGGTCCATTGTCTTTTACTATAAATAAATAGTGGCTTGAATTTTCGGAAACATAAAGTTCGATTTCCGCGATTTTTTTGTTGCTATATTTTAACGAATTTGTAAATAAATTGATTAGTATCTGATCAAGCATTACTGGAAAAGTTTCAATGCTTGTTAATTGGGTGATTAAAGAAATTTTTAAGTTATCCTTATTGCCAATTAATTCAGTGAGATCTTTTACCAGTTTAATTAAATCTACTTTAGACTTTCTCAATAAACTCAAATCGTCAATTTTTGAAAACTGCAATAAGTCGTCAATCAAGGATTTTAACCGCTGCCCTGACTTTTCAATTATATCAATAATAAGTCTTCCATCTGCGTCTATTTGTGAAGCATATATTTCTGAAAATAAGTTAGCGGAACTAATAATGTTGTTTAATGGGGATTTTAAATCATGCGCAGCAAGAGAAGCAAATCTTTCTAGTTCGTTATTTTTTTGTAACAATTGAACACTTAATTCTTCCTGTTTACGTATGCTTTTCTTATAATTAAGCAGGTTCATAATCTGCTTAGAAATTGTTTTAAGTGATTTAATTTGTTTATCACTTAGTTTTCGTGGTAAATGGTCAATTACACAGAGTGTTCCCAACGGAAGGTCTTCATCGCTTTTTAATACAACACCCGCCTAGAATACTACATTTGGGTAGCTTACAACCAATGGGTTGTCAAAAAAACGGTTATCCGTTCTTGAATCCTCTATAATAAATAAATCATTTGTTTCGTTAATAGCGTGCGCGCAAAATGCTAAATCACGATGAGTCTCATTTACATCTAGACCAACTTTAGATTTAAACCACTGTCTGTCTTCATCTATTAGGCTAACAAGAGTAATTGGAGTTTCGCAAATTTCTGAGGTAAGTTGAGTTAGATTGTCTATTTCCTCCTCTGTTTCAGTATCTAATATTAAATATGACTTTAAGCTCTTTATGCGTTGTGACTCTTTTTTGTGAATACTTGGTTTTTGCATATTTATTTCTTTGGTTTGGGTTTCTAATAATGGTTTGCTGCTTTACGTTCGGAGGGCTTTGAAACACTCAATTGTTTATACCCACAAAACGTAACTAGTTGCTGAAATGACGCCTCATTTTTTGCTTGTATGAAAAGATAACTTTTTGCGAAGCAGGCAAAAAAACAAACAGCTACAGTGGCTTCATATAATCATACTGCATCAATTAAAATCAACAGTAAACTCGCCTCCCTTGTACTAATGCTGTCTTACTGCCAACAAGATAAAATTATTCGCAAATTTAATCATTCAAATACTAAAAAAAACACTATTAATAGTAGGTTCTTTTTTTTGGTTAATGGGTTGTGGTTTTTAAAAAAGATCAGTCATTAAAAACTAGACTTTTTTAAGACGTGTTTCAAGAACGAAATGGCGGCTACTGTTAGCCTGTTTTCTTGTTTTCAAAACGAGGCTATTACCCACAACACTCACCCTTTCAACAGATCCGTTGGGGACACAATGGAGCACATACCCCATCTGGTCGAAGCGTCCGCTTCCGAAACAACACCAATAACTGGCGAGTGTTCCTCACTTGCAATAAAACCACATCTCAAATTGTGGATATCTTAATCCCTGCCACGCCTGTTTTGGCATAATTTGGCTCACTTTTTGCGGCATCAGTAGAGCGCAGTCTATTTATCCATTACCCCATAAACCCCCGTTCATTATGTCAGCACATCATTTTCTCAAAACATCTTATGCATCAATTACGGTGTCCCACACTTCCAAAAGTGTTGGACACCATATAAACGCCAGTAAACGCTACCAACCAGCAAAAAACATGCAAACCTTTCAGTAGCCAGAGCTTTACGCGAAGGCTACCGGAAAAGTGAATTGTATTGATTATCAATCACTTACACCAAAAAAAGCAGAAATGACCGGCAACAAACCGGCAAAACAAGAAATAAACAATAAACAAAATATGACCAAAGCACACTAGCAAATCAACCTACAATATGAAAGTCAAAATAATAGATATATCAGTGGTTCAGACAAACACCTCCAATTAGCATATGCACACTTACCGGAAAAGTGAATAGTATTGATAATCAATGAGTTACGTCAAAAATCCCAGAAATGACCGGCAATAAACCGGCAAAAAAAGAAATGAAATATAAACCAAATATGAACGCTCAATTACTGCCTCATAGACCTGATAATACGGGCAGTTCTTTTGTCGGCTCGGGAGTTTTGCAGGCTTATGACAGCCCATACAGCGCCGGGTATCCAGCCTATCACAGTTATCTGTAGTAGCAGGCATAGCAGCCCGGTGAGTATGCGTCCCCTAAGGAAAAAGGATAACCAAGGCAGTAAGATAGCTATGAGTGTCATGATATGGCGGATGTGTGCTGACAAAAATAGGAAATAACAAAGTGAATTGGGGTGGGCTTATGGAAAGATTGGCTATGGAAATGTGTAGATGGTTTGTTGTAGGTTGCGTAGCTTTATGGCACAAAAAACTACTTTGCCATGCACAGACCACTAACTACAGAACACAATCCTTACTTTGGCAGATATATAGAGCTGGTACCCGAAGGCGACTTTATGGATGCGCTCAACAACAACACTGCCGACACTGCACAACTATATGCCGAGCTGCTAGAGGAAAAACACGACTACCGCTATGCCGATGATAAGTGGACAATAAAGCAGGTGCTAATGCACGTAATAGACACCGAGCGGGTGATGAGCTACCGCGCACTGGTAGCTGCCAGGGGCGATAGCCAAACCATACTAAACAGCATGGACGAAAACCAGTATGCTGCCAATGCCGATGTGAGCCACCGCAGCATGGACGACCTCATAGCAGAGTTTATAGCCGTGCGCACCGCTACCGAAATGCTACTGGGTAGCCTCACCGAGCAACACTATAGCCTCACCAGCCATGTGGCGGGCTACAACACATCAGTAAGTGCGTGGGCACACGTAATAGTGGGGCATGCCATACACCACAACAATGTGCTGCTAGACAGGTACCTGAATGAATAAGGAACGAATTAGTACTCTACAAACACCAGCGGATACTTGTGCATAATGCCTACCTGAAAACAGATGTAGGGGGTACGCATTTCGTTAATACCCT
>JBIKKS010000006.1:0-15803 GCA_044360235.1 Flavipsychrobacter sp.
GTTATGCCCTGCTAGATGCATGGCAGTCTATGGCGCGGGCTACCAATGAGCATAAACTGGTGTTTGCCGACCTAGCGCCAGAGCTGCCAGTACTACTGGAGGGCGAAGCCATATACCATCCACTGCTATCTACTCCGGTGTCTTACGATTTGAGTTTTGGAGCGGGTAAAAACTTCCTATTGCTCACTGGCGCTAATATGTCGGGCAAAACCACTTTTCTTAGGGCTGTAGGCATCAGCTCACTGCTGGCGCACCTGGGAATGGGAGTGCCCGCCAAACGATTGCGGACTAGCTTTATGCAAGGTATCATTACCAATATGCATGCCGAAGATAACATACTAAAAGGCGAAAGTTACTTTTATGCAGAGGTGCAACGG
The DNA here is from genome assembly GCA_044360235.1 of Flavipsychrobacter sp. Taxonomy (GTDB): domain Bacteria; phylum Bacteroidota; class Bacteroidia; order Chitinophagales; family Chitinophagaceae; genus Nemorincola. The sequence goes on from JBIKKS010000006.1 coordinate 378, forward strand.
ATGAAACAAATAGCAGCCAAGCTGAGTAGTGAGCGTCCTCATTTGGCACTGATGGATGAGCTGTTTAAGGGCACTAATGTACACGATGCCTGCGAATGCACTAGAGCAGTAGTAGAGGGCCTTATGAACCACCCCAACCACATCATGGCACTATCTACCCATCTGTATGAGGTGGCACAGCAGTTTAGTAACGATAGTAGAATTTTGTTCTATTACTTTGTGACCAACATCTCAGCCACTGGCGATTATAAATTTACCTACCAGTTAAGGCAAGGTATTTCTGATGACCGAATAGGTTACTTAATTTTGCAACAAGAAGGGGTGATAGACATGCTGAAGAAAAAGCAGTGATACATAAAGCCCTCCGATAATTTAATAATATCTTAATAAAGAATCAGTGGCAGAATCTATAAAAAACGAGAAAACAATACGCAATAATGGCATAATAGCTGTGATAATATTCCTTGCCATTATCCTATTGCCGGTGTGCTATGCAGCCTACAAGGAGATAAAGCTGCGCCAACAAGCCAAGGCAACCAATAGTGCAGCGCCTGCGCCAACAACGAAATAAGCACATGCTTCCCTGTAAACAAAAAACCCTTCTTATTAAGAAGGGTTGTAAATAAATTTAAAGCCTATGCCGTGTATGGTTTGCAATTTTGCTTCTGTCTGCGATTTGAGGTATTTACGTATTTTGGTAATAAATACGTCCATACTGCGTCCCAAAAAGTAATCGTCTTTGCCCCATACATTCATGAGAATTTCGTCTCTTTTCAGTACTTTATTGGGGTTCATGCAAAGGTAGCGGACTAGGTCGGCTTCTCGCTGTGTGAGCTGATACTCAATTTTTTCGTTTTTGAGCAACAGGTTGGTGTAATCAAACACCAAATCTCCGATGGTAAATGATAACGGACCCACATTTTCCTTCTTCTTGCTGCGCTTTACAAACACCTGAATGCGCATCAGTAGTTCTTGCAGGTTGTAGGGCTTTGTTACATAGTCATCTGCACCACTTTCGAAACCAGCAATTTTATCATTGTCCATGTTCTTAGAGGAAAGGAGAATGATAGGAATGTTTTCGTTCTTCTTTCTTATGCTGTTGGCTAGTTCCATGCCATCTTTTTTGCCAGGCAGCATAATGTCGAGCAGGCAAATGTCAAAGATGTTTTTCATAAACTGATGCCAAGCTGCGTCACCGTCAGTGCAGTGAGTAACCTCGTATTCCTGTTTTTGCAGGTAGTCTTTTACCACATACCCCAGTACAGGATCGTCTTCCACTAAAAGTATTTTCAGTTTGGGTTGCGACATATAAAATAGTTTCCAACTGCTAATATAGTACAACTATTGAAAGTTGTTAGAATAAAAATTAAAGTTATATATGTTAAGCAGAGAATTTATTTAATCCTGTCGGGATTTTGCGCCACAAAAGAAGCCCAGTCGCCCGCTTTTTTCTTTTTGGCGGGTGCTGCTACTTTGGTTGTTTCCAGCTGCACAGCGGTTCTGTTTTGGTAGTGGTGGCATAGTGCTACGGCTACTGCATCGGTGGCATCCATGTATTTTACATCATCTACAATATTCAGCGTATGCTGAAGCATCATCCACACTTGCTCTTTAGTAGCACTACCCCTTCCGGTAACAGATTGTTTGATTTTTCGGGGCGAATATTCTACTGCTTGCAAGCCGCTCATCATGGCTGCTGCTATTGCCACTCCCTGCGCTCTGCCTAGCTTTAGCATACTTTGCACGTTTTTACCAAAGAAAGGTGCTTCTATAGCTACTTCTGCAGGATGATGCAATGCTATTAGGCTTTCCATTTTTTTGAATATCAATCGTAATCTTTCTGAGTGGTCTTTGTGCTTAGACAAATGCAACACACCCATTTCTATAAGTGAAACACTACTTTTGTTGACAGATATCAGTCCGTAACCCATAATGAGTGTGCCGGGGTCGATACCTAGGATGATCTTGTTATCTTTCAAAAAAAGCAGGCGTTTTAAGTGTGAACAAAAGTACCAAAATAAGGCTTAACTATGTGGTGGGTGCAGCAATATCATTATTGTTGCTCTGGGCCATTTATGCACAGATAGTAAAGCAGCTAAATGGTATAGCCAGCAGTACCTGGCAACATACTGGCAAATCTATCTATCTGGTATTGGCGTTAGCGTTGGTTTTTGTGAATAGTTTTCTGGAGAGCTACAAGTGGTACACACTGATGTCTTGGGCGGCGCCAGTGAGGTATGTTACTGCATTAGGCTCTTACTTTGCGGGTATAGCATTTTCTATCGTTACCCCAAACAGAGTAGGAGAATATCCGGGCAGAATATTGTATTTGGGAGGCAGTAATACTATACGGTATGTGGTGGTTTCGGTATCTGGTATACTGTCTCAGCTAGCAGGTATCTATTTTCTGGGTATGGTGGGGCTTACCTACTATCATATGCACTTATTGTCAGCAGGTGACACTATGATAGGCGGAATACTCCTACCTGCTATTATGGCAAGGGTAGTTTGGGTGGTTTGTATTATAATTAACATTCTTATTGCAATAATGTATTGGCGGTCAGATGTGTGGCTGCCGCTATTAGCCACCAGTAAGCGTTTGCGGCGATTTGCGTTATATGGCAAACTTATGAGCAGAATAAGCAACAGCAACAAAATGAAGGTATTGGCACTGTCACTGTTGCGTGTACTGGTGTTTACGGCACAATATTTGTTTTTACTATTATGGCTGAATGTAGAGGTGCCATTGCTTCAAGGATTTTGTATGGCAGCTTTGTTTTTTTGGGTTATGGCAGTAGTGCCATCACTTGCGCTTACAGAGCTGGGTATAAGAGGGGCAGTAGGTTTGTTTATTTTCAGTCAGGTTTCGCCAAATAGTATTGGGATACTGGCAGCTACTACGAGTATTTGGGTGATAAACCTGATACTGCCAGCAATAATAGGGAGCATACTAATAATAAAAATGAAATGGGTAAAATAGCTGTAATGAATGAAGTGAATGGCAGTACTCATCAACGCCCTACAAAAGTAGGAAGTATAACAAAGTGGTTGTTGGTACTAATGGTTTTGATGGCAGTAGCAATACCCCGTGAAGGTAATGCACAGACAGACTTTTGCTATACGCGTAACACGAGTTACAGAAGCGGAGAGCGGCTGACATTTAAGGTGTATTATAATATGGGCTTTGTATGGATACATGCAGGCGATGCTATATTCAGTGCCAAAGAAACCGAGCACAATGGACGTAAAGTTTTTCACATAAAAGGTGATGGCAAAACACTGAAATCATACGAATGGTTTTATAAGGTTGAGGACTTGTACGAAAGCTATGTAGACCACGAAACCTTGCTACCTATGCGTTTTGTACGCAATGTAAATGAAGGCGGTTTCAAATTCAATCAGGATGTAAAATTCGACAGAAATGAAAAGAAAGCGTTAGCCTCAGGCAAGGCATATACTATCACTCCATGCACACAAGATGTGCTGTCTGCTATATACTTTGCACGCAATATAGACTATAGCAAGTATCAACCTGGAGACCGTATACCTTTCGAAATGTTTCTGGATGATAAAATTTATTCCCTTTACATCAAGTATCTGGGTAAGGAACAAATACAAACCAAAAAAGGTACGTTCCGTGCCATTAAGATAGCTCCACTACTGATAGAGGGTACCTTGTTTAGCGGAGGCGAAAAAATGACGATCTGGGTAAGCGACGATAAAAATCACGTGCCATTACGCATTAATAGCCCCATAGCAGTGGGCAGCATAAAGGTAGATTTGATGTCGTATGAAAACCTGCTCAATCCCTTTGAGTCGCTTATAAGTCTTTAGGTAATGCTAAAACAGACGTTTGTTTTTGCGCACGGTGCCTAAGTATTCTACCATATCCTGCGATGGTTTCAGCCATAGCAGCATTGCAAAATAAACTACTACTATGAGCATACTGCGAATAGTAGTATCCATAAAAGCATGAATATACTTGTGGCGGGTCATATCAAATAAGTGAGGAAAAAAGTAGCCGACAGCCAGTGCTGGTATAGCTGCCACCAACACCAGAAGTGTATTGCCCGAAAATGGTAGTATCCTTATCTTTTTCCAAACATAAAAACACTTTATGGAGTTAAACACTATCAGGGTAGTGGTAGTGCTCCATGCAGCACCATATATGCCGTATTGAGGAACCAGCGTGCGTATCAACACAATAAGAACTACCAACAAAACTATAGATACATAAAAATTAAACTTGTAATAGTTGGTGATGGACAGTACCTGATCATTCATACCAGTAGCTACATTTACTATATTGCCCGCAAACAATATGAGGAAAACCGGAATTATGTCGGCGTATCCTTCTTTCATTATCAAAACCAGATTAGGTAAACTACAGCATAGCACCAGCGATATGCCTACGGTAGCTATAAGGATATTGATAGAAGACCTCAAAAAGAGGTCACTTGCCTTGGCTAGGTCATTCTCGGCAAATGCCTTTGCCAGTACGGTAAAACTAGCTGGTATAAGGGCCTTCATGGGCAGCAGCACAAAAGAAATAAGGAAAACTGCTACACGATATACAGCTACGGCACTAAAACCCTGGTGATCGTAAAAGGGCAATAACAACGCATCGAGGTACCCTATCAGCAACACAGATGCCGTAAGCAGAAAATGATACCAAGAGAAATGTGCCATCTCTTTATACTCAGCAGGCGAAAAATCAGAGGTTGTACGGGATAAGCCAAAGTCTTTGGTGCGAGTGACTAAGAATAATAGTATGCCTACTGGCAGCAGGTACAACATTATGGTACCTATAACTAAAACACTGAACGACACATAGCCAAAGCCGAATAAGAGTATCAAAATAACAGTGGCTATACGCAACACCACCTCTCGCATAAAAGCAGATACTGCTACTTTCATTTGTGAGCCCAGATACTGCTCAAATATTACCATGTAAATGAATAGTAACGTGAATAGAGGCAGCCAAATAAAATACCTATCCATAAATGGTTGATCGGCAGGCTGAAAATGACGAAGTATCCAAGCTCGAAGCAAAAAATATACTATGCTGGTTAGCATAAGTATCACGCCCGGTAATGCAAAACACCAGGTGATGAGTAGCTTTTTCTTCTTTTCATCTTGGGCAAACCGATGGATGTACACTACCAACGTGCTATTGAGCCCCAACAGCAGGATTTGGGAAAGTGTAACTGCATAATTAGTGAAATTACCTATGAACCCAAACTCACGTTTACCTACGTATCGGGTAGATAACCATATTATGGCTGCCCCCAGTATTGCCCCCATGCCGGTGACAATAGAATTCTTAGCAGACTGCCTGAAAACAATACCCATAACCAACAAAGGTAAGTATTGCAAGTAATGTACAAAAGCAGCATACTAATAGATGGTTTTCTTTACTTTTGAACTCAGCATAGTGCCATATTGTACCAATCAAACTATTGAATGTCACAAAAGTTAAAAAGAATTGCCCGCAAACTAAAGTCATTTTGGCCCACAATGACGGGTATAGGTAATGTTACCTTTTCACAATTTGGTGAAGACATCATAATGCTGAGAATGCTGGAGCGATATGGCGTATCTGACATCAGCTATCTGGATATAGGTGCCAATGAACCTATTAGTAGCAGCAATACATACAGTTTTTATTTGAGGGGCTATTATGGAGTGCTTATTGAGCCAAATGCTGATTTGTGTACAATGCTCAAAAAAGTAAGACCTCACGACAAGGTGCTCAACTTTGGTATAGGTAGTGATAACCAAACAGAAGCTGATTATTATATGTTTGGGAAAAAGCATACAGCAATCAATACCTTCTCTAGAGAAGAAGCTATTAACTACGAAAAGGAAGGTATGCCCATAAAGCAAGTAGTGAAGTTGCCGCTAAAAAATGTGAATGACGTAATAGCAGAAAACTTCAAGGGGGGGCCAACTATTATATCGCTGGATGTAGAGGGGCTTGATGAAACCATATTGCAAAATCTTGATTTCGAAAAGTACCAGCCGCTACTGGTGTGCGTAGAGACCGTTGGTTATAACGCCAAAGGTGCTTTAATAAAACGTAAAAGCATATTAGATCTTATGGCAAAATCGGGCTATTTTGTATATGCCGATACACACGTTAACACAATATTTTGTTCTAAGAGCTTGTATGACTTACTTGTATCGGGATAATATTTCATAAGAAGCTATTTGCTGATTACAGAAATATGGCTATGTTTTCCGTTTTCACTCTTCTAAAGGGTTATATTTGCCACAAAAAGAGTAAAATGAAAAAGGCCCTGATAACAGGTGTAACAGGACAAGATGGCGCATATCTGGCAGAATTGCTGCTGAACAAAGGATATGAGGTACATGGTATTAAAAGACGTACATCGCTTATCAATACTGCACGTATAGATCATTTGTATAAAGACTTACATGAAAGCAATGTAATGTTCAAACTGCATTACGGCGATCTTACCGACTCTACTAACATTATACGAATAATACAAGAAGTGCAGCCCGATGAAATTTACAATTTGGGTGCTATGAGCCACGTACAGGTGAGCTTTGAGGAGCCCGAATATGTGGCTAATACCGACGCTACTGGCACTCTGCGCATACTAGAAGCGATACGTATACTGGGGCTGGAGAAAAAAACAAGAATATATCAGGCTTCAACGTCTGAGCTATACGGCAAGGTACAGGCTATCCCCCAAAACGAAACTACTCCGTTTTACCCGAGGTCGCCCTATGCAGTGGCAAAGCTATATGCCTACTGGATAACAGTAAACTATCGCGAAGCCTATGGTATGTATGCATGCAATGGAATACTCTTCAACCACGAAAGCCCGCTGCGTGGAGAAACCTTTGTAACCCGCAAAATAACCAGAGGCGTAGCAGAGATAGTGCTGGGACTGAAAAAGAAACTGTGGCTGGGCAATCTGGATGCCAAACGCGACTGGGGTCATGCAAAAGACTTTGTAGAGGCTATGTGGCGCATTTTGCAGCAGCCTGAGCCCGAAGATTTTGTTATTGCGACAGGGGTCACCACATCTGTAAGAGATTTCGTGAAGCTGGCTTTCATGCATGCAGGCGTAGAAGTAGAATTTAATGGTACCGGAGAGCAGGAAACAGGAGTAGTAAAACAAGTACTCAGTGCAGACTGCAAAGCTGTGGTGGGCGATGTGGTGGTAGAGGTAGATAAAAGATACTTCAGACCGACAGAGGTAGATCTGCTGCTGGGCGATGGCACCAAAGCAAAAGAAAAGCTGGGATGGGTACCACAGTACACCCTATATGAACTGGCTAAAGAAATGGTGGAAGCAGATTTAGAGCACTTTAGAAAACAGGTACTACTCAACAACTCAGGTTTTCAGACTACCAATCATTACGAATAATGGACCAAAGCAGTAAAATATTTATAGCCGGACACAAGGGAATGGTAGGTTCTGCAATTGTTAGAAATCTTGTTTCGCATGGCTATTATAATATTACAACACGCACATCTACAGAACTAGATTTGCGTAATCAGGCGGCAGTAAACGAGTTTTTTGCTTCAGAAAAACCGGAATATGTAATATTAGCTGCTGCCAGAGTGGGTGGAATTGTTGCAAATAATACTTTTCGTGCTGAGTTTTTGTATGAGAACTTAATGATTGAAAGTAACATTATTCATTTTTCTTACTTACACAATGTAAAAAAGTTATTGTTTCTGGGCAGCTCTTGTATATACCCAAAGCTGGCGCCTCAACCTATGAAAGAAGAGTACCTGCTCACAGGTCTGCTGGAACATACCAACGAACCATATGCTATAGCCAAAATAGCTGGCATCAAACTCTGCGAGGCATACAGAGACCAGTATGGGTGCAACTTTATTTCGGCTATGCCTACTAATATGTATGGGCAGGGAGACAACTACCACCTCCAAAATTCGCATGTAATACCTGCACTGCTGCGCAAATTTCACGAGGCTAAAGTATCAGGTAGCACCTTCGCCGAAATTTGGGGTACAGGTAAGCCATTCAGAGAATTTATGTATGTTGATGATTTGGCAGATGCTTGTCTATTTTTGATGAATAATTACAATTCACGAGAATTCATAAATGTAGGCTCGGGAGAAGAAGTAACGATTGAAGAATTGGCGAGGACAGTGCAGCATGTAGTAGGTTTTGAAGGAGATGTTAGATTTGATACTTCAAAACCTGATGGCACGCCACGCAAACTTATGGACAGTTCCAAACTTCACAGTTTAGGCTGGAGACATAGAATTTCGTTGCAAGAAGGACTTACACAAGCTTACCAATATTTTTTGGCAGAGAATGCCTAATCAGGCGTTCTCTTTCCCCATTTTTACTTTTAGTGCATAGAGTAGTTTGCCAGCCTTGCTCTGAAGCAACTGATGTAGTGCAGTAAGCCTCCACCCCCATAAGGTTTGTTTTACAGAGCTTCCGTAATATTTACGATATTGAGCAAAAGATTCTTTCATAGCCTTTACATAGTTTTCAGAGCTTACTCCAGTGGGGTCGAATGTGGCTAGGGTATCTTCTATAAACACCGATTTTTCGTTGGCTATCCGGCACAGAAAATCATAATCCATAGCTAGTTTGAGGTTTACATCAAACAACCCATGTTTGTCATACATTTCTCGGCGCACATACATAGTGGGGTGCATAGTGCCACGCATGCCACGGTACAGTTTGTCTTTATCAAATGGTTTGCCAATGGCCACCCACATACCACCCCGCAGCATATTCAGCTTACCATGACACCACTTTACAGATGCATCTTTCTCAAACACCGCCTGTACCTTTTGCAACACCTCGCTATCGTACAGCGTATCGCCCGAGTTAAGCAAATTTGTCACTTCGCCCTTAGCCATTTTAATTCCCTTGTTAAACGCGTCTGAAATGCCTTTATCACGCTCGCACAGCCATTTTCTGTATGAGGGTTGGGGATTGTTTTCTAGAAATTCTTTTATGTCGCCCTTGGTAGAGCCATCTATTATAATATGCTCGTATGGTGGCACAACTTGCACATCTACAGATGCACACGTTGCCCTAACGTCGTCAAGATTATTAAAGCAAATGGAGATAATTGAGATGCGGTTCATAAACGCAAAATAAGTGCATTTTGTTTTCAGACCTATTATCTAACCAAGGATATACAATTTATTTTTCGATTTTGATGGTTCAAAAAACAACAGCTAGCGTACATTTGAAGCAGAATAAACACTATTTTTACCATCCAATTAATTAGTTGCGGGATATTCAACAGTAACATATTCCTACAAAAAAGTGAGTATTATGGCTGAAACTCTAGGTATGCTTTGCGATAAGCTGACAATTGTTAAACTTAAACAATATCACACAGAAGATACTGTGAGATTGGATAGTTTAAGCAAGCAGCAAGCCATGTTGCAAACAGAAATCGACGAATATGTTAGCAATGCAATTGGTGGTATTATACCAGTAGACAAATTGTCTTTTGCTGCTAATAAAGTTTTCAAACAAGAAGGAAATAACATACGCGAGATTGCTGGAACTATTGGTGTTGTTTTTTCTGAACTAGCCGATGTCAACTGTAAGTTGTGGCATGAGCAAGAAAAGGTTTATGATTTTGAAAATGTACCAGAAGACCAAAAAAATATAGTTGTAAAGAAACTTGCACTACTTAATCTGGAAAGGAATAAATGTATTGATGAAATAGACAGGCAATTTACAATTAATATTAAGCAAACTAGAAAATAATCAACATGCATATTCGTAAAAGGACCACATGCAGGGTATGTGGATCTTCCTCTTTAAAAAAAGTTATTGATATTGGCGAACAGTATCTTCAAGGTTCTTTTATAAAACCAGGGAAGGAGTTGCCCTCCGCTAGAAAAATCCCATGTACCCTATTTAGGTGCGATCCACAAGTAGACGAAAATGCATGTGGTTTGCTTCAAATGGAATACTCAGTACCCCCCGAAATATTGTATGCTGCATATTGGTACCGTTCAGGCACTAATGCCACAATGAGAAATCATTTGAAAGGCATAGTAGATGCAGTTTTGGAACTTAAAACTTCTGAGCTTAAATCTGTTTTAGATATTGGGTGCAATGATGGTACTCTACTGAATTACTATCCTCAGGAGGTATCAAAATATGGGGTTGATCCGTCAGATATTGCAATGGCTATTCCTGATAAAACTATTAAAGTAGTTAAGGACATATTTCCTTCGATAGAATTGTTTAATCTTGTAGGCAACAGCAAGTTTGATGCAATAACTTCTATTGCAATGTTCTATGATCTTGAAAATCCAGTTGAATTTGTAAAAGGCATTAAAAATATTCTTTCGCCAAGTGGACTTTGGGTTTTCGAAATGTCCTACATGCCGCACATGCTTCAGCTCGACTCTTATGATACTATTTGCCATGAGCACTTAGAGTATTATAGCTTGGCAGTAGTAGAAACTATTTTGAAAAAGGCGGGCATGAAGGTCTTTAAGATAGAATTAAATGATAGTAATGGGGGAAGTATACGTTGCTTTGCAACTCATGAAAACAATGCTTCCTTTAACACTTCTGAAAATTCGAAACTTCTTGATGAAATAAGGCTTAAAGAATTTGACATGGAGTTAGATACAGATAAGCCTTATTTAGCTTTTCAGGAACGTATCAATATTTTAAAGGTAGAATTATATGAGTCTCTTAAGCAGTTAAAATTTAAGGGTAAAACTATTCATATTTACGGAGCATCTACGAAAGGTAATACCATTCTACAATGGTGTGGTATCGATAAAGAGTTTATAGATTTTGCTGCAGAAAGAAACCCAGATAAATATGGTGCAAGAACACTGGGAACCGATATACCTATTATCAGCGAAGCGGAGTCTCGTGCCATGAAACCAGATTATTATTTAGTGTTGCCTTGGCATTTCAAGAAAGAGTTTCTTGAACGTGAACGTGAAACATTATTAAATGGTACAAGTTTTATTTTTCCTCTGCCGAAATTAGATATCATTACAATAGATTCATTATAAAAACAAGTTTAATGCAACTAGAAAGTGTGGATTTAAAAGTATTCACACTTCCTAGTTGTTGCTATTCCAAGACTTGAAGCAATTATTTGCTATTTATGTACAACGCAATAATATTTGGGGCAAATGGGCAAGATGGGTATTACCTTAATAGACTACTTCAAGCCAAAGGCGTAACTGTCATCTGCGCTTCCAGAAAAGGAGATGGACTCCATGTAGATGTTTCAAATTATGACGCTGTATCAAGTCTTGTCAAAATACATAAGCCCACTTACATTTTCCATCTTGCAGCTAACTCTACTACACGTCACGATGCTACAATGGAAAACCATGCTACAATTAGCACGGGAACATTAAATATTCTTGAATCTGTAAAAAATTTTTCTCCTCTTTCTAAAGTATTTCTGTCGGGTAGTGGCCTTCAATTTGTAAACAATGGTTTGCCCATCAAAGAAACCGATGATTTTTGCGCAAATAGCCCTTATTCAGTAAGTAGAATTCAATCTGTGTATGCAGCAAGGTATTATAGAAGTTTAGGGATTAAAGTATACGTAGGTTATTTTTTCAATCACGAGAGCCCCCTAAGGCCAGAGCGGCATATGAGCAAAAAAATAGCTCTATTCACTAAGCGAATTCTTGCTGGTCAGAATGAGCAAATGGAAATTGGAGATATTTCAGTGAGGAAAGAATGGACATTTGCAGGAGATGTAGTTGAGGCAATTTATACATTGGTTTCTCAAGACCATATTTTTGAAGCCACAATAGGCTCAGGGCTTGCTTATTCTATACAAGATTGGTTGAACGAATGTTTTGGTATCATTGATAAGGATTGGAGGAATTATATCTACGAAAATAGTGACTTCACTCCCGAATACTCGGTTTTATATTCAGACCCTTCAACAATTAAAAGTATTGGTTGGTTTCAAAAAGTTGATTTCTGTTCATTAGCTAAAATGATGGTTCTGGATAATGAATAATCAAAAAAAGATACTGATTTTTCATTTACACTCCAACGGAGACTGTCTTTATGCTACTGCCATAGCAAGACAGACAAAAACAGATTATCCTGGATGCCATCTCACTTGGGGAGTTGCCACATTCTGCAAAAGTATTTTGGAAAATAATCCCTTCATAGACCAAGTCTGGGAAATTCCAAACGTCAATAAGTCTAATAGCACAGCGGTACACAGAAAATTAAAAAAAGAGATTTTAAAGAAAAAGAAAGATGGAATTTATGATGAAGTCTTTTTCACACAATTAATAGATGATAACATAGCAAACTATGATGGGTGTATTAGATCTGGAATATTCAGAGGCTACAACAAGCCAATTACAGTTGATATTACGCCAGTTTTAAGACTATTTCCACACGAAAAAGAGCGTGTAGACAAATTTGCTATTCAAAATAAACTAAAAGATTATCAGAATATTATTCTCTTCGAGTATGCCCCACAAAGCGCACAATTAGCCATTACAGATGATATTGCATTGAAAATTGCTAATGAAATCACTCAAGATGGAAAAACAGCAATAATACTATCTTCTGCGAAACCAATAAATAGTAGCTCAGCAGCAATTATTGATGGTAGTGAGCTGAGCTTAAGAGAAACAGCTGCTTTAACATTTTATTGTACCCATTTATTAGGATGCTCTAGTGGTATTAGTTGGTTAACAACATCAGATGCTGCGAAAATGCTAACTATGGTCCAAGTTTTAGATCCTTACTCTCCTTGGGTAAACCCAATGTCGAGAGATTTTGAAAGATTTGGTATATCTACGTCAAAACTGATTGAAATATATGACAACAACCCAGATGTCATTGTTGGCTGCATGATAGAAGTTTTAAATAACGACTTCGCTGAGGTGAAGAAAAAATACTACGCACCATTACCGCTTCATTTTATTGGTACAAGCAGGGGTATTTATAACATGCTTTGTTTCTTGCAGTTCCATGCAATTGTCAAACATATTCGAATTAATATTTCGGTATTTGGTTTTAACCCAAAACTAATTTTGGCTATACTTAGTGGAATATTTACCGCGCCATTCAAACTGCTAAAAAACACCTACACTAAACGGTTTTTAAAAGCATAAAATTATCGAAACAAGAGAGTAATGCTTGGCAATTAGGTATATTTCAAATAGTTAAGCATGGTTAAATTGTAGCATGTTAATAAATTTGGTAAAAAACAAATAAGTAGTTATTTTGCAAAGAAAAAAACATGTTAACACCTATACGCTCTGCAATTATTTGTTGCTCATTTTTTTTATGCCTTTTTACAATTACTCCATCACACGCACAATCTGGCAACATTACAACTGTTGTAGGTAATGGTACCGCTGCCTACAGTGGCGAAAGCGTGGTAGCTGTCTCCAGTTCTGTTAATCATCCTGCAGAATTAGTAATTGATGGATCAGGAAATACTTACTTTTCTGAACTTAATAGCAATCGAATTAGAAAAGTTAGCCCATCAGGCATTATTACCACCATTGCAGGTACAGGTGTGGCTGGTTATAGTGGTGATGGCGGACCCGCTACTGCGGCAAGATTGAATATGCCGTTTGGTATAGATATAGACAATGCTGGAAATATATATTTTGCTGATTGCCTCAATCATCGTGTTCGCAGAATATCTACCTCTGGCATTATCACTACTGTAGCCGGCAATGGTACTGGTGGTTTTTCGGGCAATGGTGGTGCTGCTACTGCTGCTGCTATGTTGGGGCCAACTTATATTAGGTTCGACCACTCAGGAAATCTGTACATTTCAGACAACAGCAATAATATGCTCAGAAAAGTAAACACATCTGGCATTATTACTACTATAGCTGGTACTGGCTTTATAGGCTATACTGGTGACGGCGGTGCTGCTACTAATGCAAGATTATATTCACCGTCTGGTATGGCTGTAGACTTGTCTGGCAATGTGTATTTGTGCGATTATGGGAACAATGTAGTAAGAAAAATTTCTGCAGCAGGTATTATTTCCACTTTTGCTGGCACAGGAGTAGCAGGATATACTGGAGATGGCGGACCAGCAACTGCAGCTAGGTTTAAATCTGTGCAAGATGTAGTTATCGACGCGGCAGGTAACTTTATACTAGCAGATACCAAAAATCACGTAGTCAGAAAAATAAACACTTCTGGTATTATCTCGACTATTGCGGGGACTGGCATTGCAGGATTTAGTGGTGATGGGGGACCTGCTACAGCAGCAAATTTTAAAGAACCAGGCGGATTCGGTATAGACCCTACTGGAAATTTGCACATTGCAGATGTTTTCAATCACAGAATAAGAAAATACATTACCTCAACTGATTCTACACCTTACTTTACGTTCTCAGGTGTTCCTACATTGTATCTTTGCCTAACAGAAGGTTTTTTAACTACCCCTATTGATACTTATTTGACGGCATATGATGCTAATGTATCTCAAACGCTTACTTGGAATGCTCTAATGAGTCCTAGTAATGGTATTCTTTCTGGCACCTACAGCACCTTATCTACTGGAGCTGCGGTTACACCGTCTGGGTTCACGTACACGCCTACGCTTGGTTACATTGGCACAGATAGCTTTAGCTATACCATTAATGATGGTATAGGCTATGACACCATTAAGTTATATGCCTTTATGAATACTACGCCTACAGCTGGTATCATAAGTGGCGATGACAGTGTGTGTGTGGGCGATACTGCGCATTTATCATCTACAATAGCTGGGGGAGTATGGAGCACTCTCAATCCTTCTATCTCTACCATTAGTACTTCAGGCATACTAACTGGTGTAGCTTCTGGTGTAGACTCTGTAGTGTATACTGTTACTAATCATTGTGGCACTGATACTTCTTATTTTCCGGTAGTAATAATAGATGGTCAGCTGTGTAACGCTTCTTTGAATGGCAGTCACAATAGTTTGTCATTCAAGGTTTTCCCAAATCCTAACAATGGACAATTCAACATTCAGTTCCCCAACCATACATCCAAAGATATTCTTGTAACAGTAAGAAATATGTACGGACAAGTTGTTGGTACTGTTAACGTAAAAGATGCAAAACAGACTTCTGTTAAAATGGATATTCCAGCTGGTATTTACAGTGTAGAAGCTGTTACTGCAAACAGTAAATACACCCAAATGCTGATAGTAAGATAGAAATCTGCTCCTAGAGGTAGGTAGTGCATCATTCCGAATACGGCCTATAATTAAATAGCCACGCAATGCGTGGCTATTTAATTATAATAATATAAACGAGTAACATTAGAGCTTAAAACCAGCTATTAACGATAGCACCTTTGTTTTATCAAAGGGTTCATCAAATGCGGCGGTGGCAGATATTTTGGGCATTACACCATCGGCATAGTAAATGTTGGGCAGAGTAGTGGTTACTATTCCGTTTTGCTCCAC
>JBIKKS010000228.1:0-4484 GCA_044360235.1 Flavipsychrobacter sp.
TGTCAAACAGTTTATTCACAAAGAAGTTGCCGATGTTTCTATCGGTAAGTTCGTTACCAACGAATTTGTAATGGGTGTAAATAATGGTGTTTAATACGTTTACTTGTTCTAGTGGCGTGAGAAAGTTGTTGAGTTCTAGCCACACGCTTTTTCTTAGCTGATCAAACTCAGCGAGCAATGCAGGTATGTTTATATCAGGGTATTCGTATTTTGCTATGAGTATAGCTCCACGCAACAAATCAGGGTTACTGTTTTTACTCCATTCTGTTACTTCTTCCAGCAAGTCGTTGTAGCGTACCTGGTGTATCAGTAGCTCCATTCGGTCCTGGGTAAGTTTGTCGAATGTAGATTCCCAAACTGTTTCCAGTTTAGGGATAATTTGCCGGCCATAACGAATGATTTTTGCTGCTACTGTCTCAAATACTTCATCATCAGGGTCGTCTACCAGTTGCAGTAATGCATTTATTTCTTTGTCGGGCAACATACTTATCTATTTGTGAGTTGTAGTAGCAATCTTTATTGCTCACTGAGCAACTTTTGGTACAATGATAAGGCTACAATAATTGTAGCCTTATCATTGTACCAAGTCTATTTCTTTTTTCTTACTGGCTTTTTTGGCGGATTAGCTTTGTTTTCTTCTATTATAGCTTTCACATCTTCAATGGTTAATGCAGTTGCATTTTCCGCTTGTTCTTTTGGTATTTTATAGTTGCGCAATCCTTGTTTTATGTACGGACCGTAAGGACCTTTGAGAATGCGTATTTTTTCTTTCTCAAAAACCTTCAACTCACTTTCGGCTTTGGCTTTTCTTTTTTCTTCTATTAGTACAGCTACTTCATCAAGTCCCACTGAGTATGGGTCCATTTCTTTTTTCAAAGAATAGAACTGGCCTGCATGCTGTGCGTATGGTCCAAATCTACCGATGTTCACTGTTACATCTTCACTCTCATAGTTACCGATGTTTCGGGGTAGTCTGAATAGTTCTATAGCTTCTTCAAGCGTTATGGTTTCGATGCTCTGATTGGACCTCAGTTTTGAGAATCGGGGTTTTTCTTCGCCCTCAGCTACACCTATTTGCACCATTGGTCCGAATTTGCCTAACCTAGCTATTACTGGTTTGCCGCTGGCAGGGTCGGTACCTAGTTCGCGCTCGCCCTTGGCTCTTCCGGCATTTTCTATGGTGTGTGTTACATTTTCATGAAATGGATGATAGAAATTGTCTATCATTTTGTTCCACACTTGGTTGCCTTCTGCTATTTGGTCAAATTCCGCTTCTATTTTGGCAGTGAAGTCATAATCCATCACCTTAGTAAAGTGCTCTCTCAGGAAGTCTGTAACTACCATGCCGAGGTCTGTAGGGAACAGTTTACTTTTTTCTGCACCAAAGTTTTCAGATTCTGTGACCTTGGCTATTTTGTCATTCTGCAAGGTAATCTGCATGTATTCTCTCTTTGTGCCATCTTTATCTCTTTTCTCTACATAGCCTCTTTGTTGTATAGTGCTTATTGTAGGGGCGTAAGTAGACGGGCGACCTATTCCTAGCTCTTCTAGTTTTTTTACCAAGGAAGCCTCTGTATAGCGCGGCAAAGGGCGAGTGAAACGCTCTGTAGCAAGCATCTTTTGCAGGCCGGGCTGCTGACCCACTACCAAAGGGGGGAGCATTCCTTCGTTTTTGTCTTCGCCATCTTCATCGTCATTTCCTTCGCTATATATTTTCAAGAACCCATCAAAGCGCAAAACCTCACCAGTAGCAGTGAGTTGCTCTTGCTGGGTAGATATACCTATTTTGGCTATCGTACGTTCTATCTGTGCATCTGCCATTTGGCTTGCCATGGTACGTTTCCATATTAGGTCATATAGGCGAGTAGTATCGGCATCGCCGGCTGATGTTACGTTCATATCGGTAGGGCGTATGGCTTCGTGGGCCTCCTGTGCCGATTCATTTTTGTTCTTAAACGTTCTTTTGTAATGGTACTTTTCGCCATAGAGGTTCAGTATCGACTCTCTTGCACTGTCTAGCGCGGTATCAGATAGGTTCACAGAGTCTGTACGCATATAGGTTATATGTCCGTTTTCGTACAGTTTCTGCGCCAGTAGCATGGTTTTAGATACAGAATACCCCAGCTTTCTACTAGCTTCCTGCTGAAGGGTAGAGGTGGTAAATGGTGCTGATGGTGATTTCTTGGCAGGCTTCACCTGTATGTCCTTAACGGTGTAGGTAGCACCCACACATTGCTCCAGAAAGCTCATGGCACCGGTGGTGTCTTTTAGCTTATCTGGCCCTTCTGCCTTAAAGGTTACTTTCTTTTTATTGATATCTTCTGCACTGAAAAAAGCTTCAATCTTAAAGCTGCTTGTTACTCCAAAATGGTTTATTTCGCGCTCGCGCTCTACTATCAGCCTTACAGATACCGACTGTACCCTGCCTGCCGATAGATTGTTGCGCATACTCATTTTGCGCCACAGGACTGGCGATAGCTCAAAGCCCACAATCCTGTCTAGTATGCGGCGTGCTTGCTGTGCGTTTACCAGATTCATGTTCACATTGCGTGGGTTTTGCACAGCACGCTGTATGGCTGGTTTAGTGATCTCGTGAAAAACTATACGCTTGGTGGTATAGGGGTCAAGATCTAGCACCTCACACAAGTGCCATGATATGGCTTCTCCTTCACGGTCCTCATCCGTTGCTAGCCAAACCTCGCCCGATTTTTTGGCAAGTGACCTTAGTTCTTTTACTACTTTTTGTTTGTCTTCGGATATGGTGTAGGTAGGCTTATACCCATTTTTTATGTCTATACCCATGTCTTCCTTCTCCAGATCACGTATGTGACCATAGCAAGACTTCACCTCAAAATCGCTGCCCAGTATCTTTTCTATGGTCTTGGCTTTCGCCGGAGACTCCACAATCAATAAGTTTTTAGCCATTACTTTTATTCATTAATGCCACCACAATCATGGGGCAAGCGTGTGCAATAATAGAATATTGTTTCCAAAAACAAAAAACGACAATAAAATCGTATTTGTGTCATCTTTCGTTATATGTGGGCAATTGCTAGCAAAGTGCCGATGATACTACCTTGATGTAGATACGGTAGATATAGGTATTCTGAACTAAGCACTATCACTTTCTGGGGCTTACTACAATATAGTGGCAGGGTAGGGTACACCATATATAATTAACTGAATGTTTTTTCTGTATTACCTCAGTCTATTGTACTTTCGGGTATGGCTGTGATAGAGGCAGCTACACTACTACTATGGCAAATACCCCACCCAAACCCAATATGGCGCTAAGATATGCAGGGCTGGCTACACAATGGATGGTGATGCTGCTACTGGCTGTATATGCGGGTTATAAAACTGATCAACTCACAAAATTGCCCTTACCTTTGTTCTTGATTTTATTCCCTTTACTTTCATTGACTTTTTCGCTCTGGCAGCTTATAAAGCAATTAAACAAATCTAATTAATGAAGCGGCAGTATACCATTACTATTATTATCACACTACTGGTGCTCGATGTCACCTTCAGGCTGCTCAAAGTATATGCACCAGAATACCACATAGCTGCATTGCAGATTGCCAACTTTACTATGGCAGCACTATCGCTGGCGGTGTATGCACTCGTTACCCGGCAGGTGGCCAACAGGCCGCATGCATTTGTGAGGGGCGTATACGGAGCATCGCTGCTGCGGCTTATGGTGAGCATGACTGCTATGCTTATATACATAGTTATCAATCGCGACACTATACACAAGCCATCTGTGTTTGTGCTCTTTGGTATATATGCGATATATACTGCTATAGAAACCGTGATATTGTCTAAAACCGCTAAAAAGAAATAATCACCATACAAAACAATATACCCCACCACTACCTTAACTATTGACGATGAAAAAGCAGGAAAAATCATTCAGCTTTTTAGAACAGTTTCTGCCGCCCGGCTCTTACCAGCAGGTAGCACCTTTTTTCGATACACACGTCATCCACCTTACCATTACTAACGAGCGCAAGTCTGTGCTGGGCGATTACCGGCACCCTGTGCGTGATGCGCCCTATCACCGCATTAGTATCAATGCCAATCTGAATCCGTATAGTTTTCTTATCACGCTCCTGCACGAGTTGGCACATTTGTTTACATATGTACACTTTAAGCGCAAGGCAGCCCCACATGGCAAGGAGTGGAAAACACAGTTTAGGCATATACTCATACCTTTCTTGGGCAAAAAATACTTCCCTTCAGATGTAGAGAAGGCGTTGTTTGCCTACCTGCACAACCCCGCTGCCAGCACTTGCACCGACCCCGACCTGTTTAAAGCACTGTACCGGTATGACGAGCAGCGGCCTGGATATGCACTGGTAGATGACCTGCCCATAAATCAGTACTTTGAGACCGAGGACGGTACTGTGTATCGCAAGCTGGAGAAACTTCGCACCCGCACCAAGTGTATGAACATGGTGAATGGCAGGATGTACCTGTTTCAG
>JBIKKS010000229.1:0-4468 GCA_044360235.1 Flavipsychrobacter sp.
CAAATAACGGTTGCCTCTCGGGCAGCCGTTTATCGTATCTCTGGTATGGTGATGCCAGTAATTTTGCGGTATAGGTCTATTGCATACAGGTCGGTCATGCCGGCTATAAAATCTACCAATGACTGCACATCGTGGTACACACTGTCGGGTTGTCTGAGCACCGGAAACTGAGGCGGCACCAGCTTCAGCACCTTGCCTGACTTACTAAGATTGGGGTGTAGCACAGCTCGTACAAATTCTTTTAGTAGCCCGCCTATAACGTTGTAGCCAGCTATTTCTATTTCTGCTACAGCCTTGTAGTTGTAGATGTTTTTTACGGAGTATTTATTGATCTCGTCTATCAGAGCAGCATATTGCTGAGGTAGGCATTTCAGCAGGTCATGCTCCAGTATGCCTGCCAGCAGTTTGTCTTCGTTGTCAATAAATACTTCTGCCAGTTTTTCGGTCATTATGCCTATCCATCTGGCACGTACATACTGCACTTTCTGGTTGTCGTCGTTAATGTTGGCTAGTTTAGTTTCTATATACTCTCGGCAGGTGTAGGGGTTGGTTTCGTGCTCAAAGAAGGGCAGAAACAATTGCATAAAGGTGTCTATTGTGACTATATCCAGTCGGTGCGCGTCTTCGAGGTCTATGACACGGTAGCAAATATCGTCGGCAGCTTCTGTGAGATATACAAACGGATGGCGTGCGAAAACCTGCTGATAACCTTCTTTACGGGGGATGCCCAGTACGGTGGCTATATCATCGAAGGTTGGTATCTCGCTATCGAAGAAGCCAGATTTTTTGGTAGAGATGAGACCTGATTTTTTGTCAAATCCCTCGGCAGAGCAACAAGGATATTTCACCAGCGATGCTAGTGTAGTGTATGTAAGGCGGTAGCCACCTTGCTCGGGTTCGTTATAGTTGTGGGTAACTATGCGTAGCGCATTAGAGTTGCCCTCAAAGTATTCGAAATCTCTGATTTGGTTGGTAGTCAGTGCTGCATGTATGATTTCTCGGTCTTCGCCTTCCAGCTCGGTGAAGAATGAACGTATGGCATCCTCGCCAGAGTGACCAAAGGGTGGGTTTCCGATGTCGTGGGCAAGACAAGCCGATGCTACAACGGAAGCCAATTCGTGCCTGTAAAATTCTACGAATTGCTCTCCCTCGTCACTATATTTTGCTACTATCTTTTCGCCAGCAGCTTTGCCCAGTGAGCGTCCTACGGAGGCTACCTCTAGGCTATGTGTAAGGCGATTGTGTACAAATATGGAGCCGGGCAGTGGAAAAACTTGAGTTTTGTTTTGGAGTCTGCGAAATGCTGATGAAAAGATGATACGGTCATAGTCGCGCAAGAAGGAGTTGCGTACAGGGTCGGGGTTAGCGTCTGTGCGTTCTTTGGTGCCTGTGCGTTTTGTGCTGTATAACTGTGACCATTTCATGGTGTAAATATAATGGCTATCTGCCTCATGTGGGTTTTCTGTGCTTAATACACTGTTTGGTATCTGCAAAAAGTAAAAAAGCAGGATACAACCAATGGTCATATCCTGCCTAGTGAGGTGTGAGGAATGTTTATTCTTTGTCTTCTACCTTGCACAAGCCTATGAAGTAGTTGTTAGCTTCTTTGCCCCAGTGTGGAGTAGCTATGTCGGTTACATTTGCTTCCTTCTCAAACAATGTGCTAGCTTTTTCGAAATAAGGCAATGCTACCTTTTTACCACCACCAAACTGCTTTGGTGTGAAGAACTTACTCACCGCCAAAAGGTAGTACATACGTGGGTTTTCGGGGTTGATACCTTTGGCACTTTCTAGGTTTTCAGAGAAGATAGAACCATATTTTTGCCAGCGGTTCATGGGGTCTACACCCATTCTAGCGTTAGCTATCATAGCAGCTAGTACGTATGTTTCGTCATTTTCTTTTTTCAGAAGGCTTACTGCGTCTTCCCTTTCTTTGTCAGCCTCGTCAAGATAAGCATCTTTCTTTTTAGGATCCTGTTCGTTGTAAGCGAGATTAATCTTGCTGTAAGAAAGATAGTAGTGTGTTACCCACTCGCTGTCCCATTTTTTGGTTATCAGAGCCAGTTTGTTGCTTTGTTCTACTTTAGTATTCTGGTTTTGGGTGGTGTCAAATGCCAGAAATGTTTTCTCCAATACTGGTTTGTAGTCTTGAGCCTCTGCCGTAGTAGCAGCTAGTGCTATAGCGGCCATTAGTACTATTTTTTTCATTGTTCTAATTTGATTATGTTATTGATTATTGTTGATTACAGTTCGTCTTTTTTAAATTCGCTCAGCGACATATTTACCCCAAAGAATAGTGTGCGATACAGTGCAGGCACTATCTCGTTCTTCACTATTTTACCACTGGCGTCGGCACCATATCTGTATCCAAATACATTGCGCTGCTTCGTGACGTTGTCAATACTTATGTAAAATACTGTGAACCACTTGCCAAAGCTATGCAGGTATGCGGCAGATAGTGCCAGATTGTGAAATTCGGGCGTTAGGTCGCTCATAAATTTCTCTGGGTTTTTTGCATAATCATACTCTGGGTTGTAGTAAGGGCGACCGGTAGCAAAGCTGTAAGTAGCACTAATGCTTGTCTTAATCTTGTCAACAAAGTATTTCCCCACAAGGTTGGCATTGTGCTGGGCTATAAATGTAGGGGTGGCACTGGTGAGGAAGTTGGCATATTTTCGGCGAGTATCTATAAGGCTATAAGATACCCAGTAGTCAAGGTTTTTCACTGTTTGTTTGTCTCTCCAAAACAGCTCTGCACCTTGAGCATACCCAAAGCCACCATTGTTGAAAATAGTAGAAGGGTTGATGTTGCGGTAGCCATTGGGGTCAAAGAAAGTTACTTGTTCCAGCACTAGATTTTTGTAATCTTTGCGGTATGCTTCCAGCCTTAGTGTGCGGTTGTCGTGGCTCCACTGCCAGTTGGCTATATAGTGTATGGCTTGTTGCATTTGGGGTTTCAGTCCGGCCATCAGATAGATATTGGCTGCATTTTGGTAAAACATACCACCTGCCAGAGATGCCTGACTATGCACACCAGTTTTTATGGCCATAGACAGTCTGGGAGCTATCTGACCAGTATTGAGCAAGGTGCTGTGCTCATAACGTAAGCCAGGTTTTACAGCTATTCTGTTCACTGGTGTCCACTCTAGTTCTGTATAAGCACCTGCCAGTACTTCATCAAATTGTTGTGTCCATACCTTGTTGAATTCTCTCTTTTGTCCAAAGCTTTGTACATCTGTACCTACCATGACGTTAAGGCGACTATTGAGGTAGTCTTTGATTTCAAGGCGCGCTTGTTGGCGGTATTCATATTGGTCGAGTGGTATTTGTCCAAATGAGTTTTTGGTGGTGTTGTGGCTTACAGATGCTGCAGCGTAAATCTGGTATTTGTTCTTGATGTAGTTTTTGTAAGAAATGTTGCTGTATATGTTCAGATCATTTGTCAGGAAGTTAACGGTGTCGGGTTGTCCTGCGAATGGATTGAAGGTGCTGCTGTCGCCCGATGATGGATTGGGGACGCCGACACCAGTGGAGTTTTGGGTCATGTTGGCACTGGCTTTCAGTATGCTGGTTTTGGTTGGTTTCCATACATAGCGCACATTGCCGCTGCCGCCCTGAGGTACTTTGTAAAATTTGAAATTAGTGTTCACCAAGCTGAAAAATGGGGTTAGGTTGTTGTAGCCACCGCCACCTTCTATGCTGCTTTTCTTCCATTTTTTAACTGCTGATGCATATATGCCACCCATATTTATGCCTAGGTTCACATTGCTTTTTTCGGGTAGGTCTACCGTGTTGAGTTCTAGTACACCAGATAGTGCCTGACCATAGCGAGCGCTATAGCCCCCGCTACTAAATGATACCCCTTGGTATTGAAATGCCCCAAACCTGCTTCGGGTAGCCACACCTGGTGCGCCGCTAAAGAATGCATTCTGCACTACCATGCCATCTACTATCACTGCTGCTTCATTGGCATCGCCACCTCTCACAAATAGTCCGTTATCGGGTCCGGTTTGTTGCGTGCCGGGCAACGTTTGTAGTGCTTTTACTACATCGGCATTGGCACCGGCAGTGGTTACTATATCTAGTGGTTTCAGTACTGTTTTTCCCTTGTCATTGCTGGCATCAAATGCACCTGCAGTTATCACCACTGCGTCTAAGTCATTTGCTTTGTTGGCTTTCAGCACCAGTACTATGTCTTTGATGTCGCCGGCTATCACCAGCGGCATACCAGCAGTGGTATGTGTGAGTTCGCTGGCTACTATCGTTTGGTTACCCTGCTCAGTGGTGGTGAAGCTGAAGTAGCCCATACTGTCGGCAGTGGCGCCGTCTATGGTATTGTCTAGGTATACGCTTGCACCTCTTACAGGTTTTTGTTTGTCGTCTATTACCTTGCCGCTTATTTTGTATTGGGCAGAGGATTGTAAGCCTTGCAGTAGTAGTAAACTCAGTAGTAGTAAAGTAGTGTGTA
>JBIKKS010000474.1:0-4468 GCA_044360235.1 Flavipsychrobacter sp.
CGTTTGTGGGTAGCCCAGTATCTGGCACCGGTGCAGCCTTAGACTTCGGCGTACTGACTACTGGCGGCACGTATACCGTAATGGCTACCAACAGTGTATCCTTCTGTACGCGCACTATGAGCGGTAGTTCAGTGATTACAGTCAACACTTTACCATCTACGTTTACCGTTACTGGCGGCGGCACTTATTGTGCAGGTGGCAGCGGTGTGAACATCGGATTAAGCAATTCTTCTACCAGTATCAACTACCAATTGTACAATGGCAGCACAGCTGTTGGTAGCGCGGTATCAGGTACGGGAGGTTCTATAGATTTTGGATTACAAACAGCAGCAGGTACGTATACCGTATCAGCAGTTAATCCATCTAGTACCTGCACTATAGGCATGAGTGGCAGTGCAACAGTGAGCATCAGCCCATTACCTACAGTATTTACAATTACAGGTGGTGGTAACTATTGTGCCGGCACTGGTGGTATAGCAATAGGATTAAGCAACTCAGCTATTGGTATCAACTATCGTTTGTATCGTGGCGCTACCCCAGTAGGTAGCCTGATAGCAGGTACAGGAGCAGCCATATCATTTGGCAATCAGACGATAGCCGGTACGTATAGCGTACAAGCTATCAACAGCAGCAGTTTGTGTACTGTAACGATGTCAGGTACTACAACTATCGGTATCCTTACCGTACCATCATCGTTCAGTGTTACAGGCGGGGGTAGCTATTGCATTGGCGGCGCAGGTGTAGCAGTAGGCTTGTTAAGTTCTACAACAGGTGTTAGCTATCAGTTGTATCGTGGCACCACATTAGTAGGCGGCACAGTAGCTGGTACAGGTGGCGCATTAAACTTCGGCTTACAGACCACAGCAGGTACGTATACCGTATTGGCAACAGATGGTACCAACAGTTGTACCTCATCTATGACAGGTGGCTCTGTAGTAGTGGTGAACCCACTACCTACAGTACAGACAGTATATGGCGGCGGCAACTATTGCAGCGGCGGTAGCGGTGTAGTGGTAGGACTGGTGAGCACCTCAGTAGGTGTTAACTACCAGTTGTTCCGTGGTGCTACGTCAGTAGGCAGTGCAGTAGCTGGCGCAGGTGCAAGCATGGACTTTGGTATGCAGACAGTAGCGGGTACGTACAGCGTACAAGCCACCAATGCTACTACAGGTTGCGTGAGCAATATGAGCGGCAGTGCCACTGTAGTGGTAAATCCATTACCAGCAACCTTTGCAGTTACTGGCGGTGGCAGCTATTGCAGCGGCGGCAGCGGCGTAGCAGTAGGTCTGTCAGGCTCACAAATCAACATTACCTACACATTATACAATGGCAGCACGAACACAGGCGTTACAGTAGCCGGCAGCGGCAGTGCAGTGAGCTTCGGCAATCAGCTGGCAGCAGGTACTTATACCGTGAGTGCAGCCAATACAATTACTGGTTGTACCAACAACATGGTAGGTTTTGCTACCGTAGTAGTGAATGCCTCTCCTACAGTATATGCAGTTACTGGCGGAGGTACTTTGTGTGCTGGTCAGCCAGGCTATAGTGTAGGTCTTACCGGTTCACAAACAGGTGTTAACTATCGTTTGTACAATGGCAGCACCCCAGTAGGTGGCCTGCTATCTGGTACAGGCAGTGCCATCAGTTTTGGCGTATTATCTACAGCAGGTATCTACTCAGTAAATGCTGCAAACGCCAGCACTGGCTGCACCGCAGACATGAGTGGCGGTGCACTGATAGTGGTTAATCCATTACCAGTAGTACAGACAGTAACAGGCGGTGGTAACTATTGCAATGGTGGTAGCGGTGTACCAGTAGGTATCGCCTCTTCACAGAGCGGAGTAACGTATCGTTTATATCGCGGAGCTACCTTGGTAGGTTCAGCCTTACCGGGCACTGGTAGCACATTGAGCTTCGGATTACAGACCGTAGCAGGCTTATACACCGTAACCGCTACTAATGCTACAACAGGTTGTGTGAACAATATGAGTGGCACCGCTACAGTGATTGTAAATGCCTTACCAGTAGTACAGACAGTCACTGGTGGTGGTAGCTTCTGTAGTGGCACTAGCGGCGTAAATGTAGGATTGGGCGGCTCACAGTTCGGTGTACAGTATCAGTTGTACAATGGCGCATCAGCACACGGCAGTGCAGTATCTGGCACTGGCGCAGCATTAGACTTTGGAGCAATAGATGTAGCAGGCACATACAGCGTATTAGCTACGAATGCGAGCACCTCTTGTGCGAGCAATATGAGTGGCAGCGCCACAATCATAGTGAATCCGCTACCAACAGCTTACACGGTATCAGGCGGTGGCTCTTACTGCTCAGGTAGTACTGGTCTTACCATCATGCAGAGTGGCTCACAGACAGGTATCAACTATCAGTTGTACAATGGCGCTACCGCATCTGGCAGTGTTATCAGTGGTACTGGCAGCACCTTGAGTTTTGGTATTGTATCAGCAGCAGGCAGTTACAGTGTAGTAGCGAGCAATCCTGCAACAGGTTGTAGCCGCAGCATGAGTGGCGGTGCGTCGATCACTATTTTACCATTACCAGTGGTACAAACAGTAACAGGTGGTGGTATTTACTGCCTCGATGGAACTGGTGTAAACGTTGGTCTGAGTGGCTCATCAATAGGTGTTACCTATCAGTTATTCAATGGAGCAACAGCGGTAGGCAGTGCCTTTGCAGGTACTGGCAGTACTGTTGATTTTGGTTTACAAACGGCTACCGGCACTTACAGTGTGTCAGCCACAAATATATTTACAGGTTGCAGTGTAGCAATGAGCGGCAGTGCCACTATCAGCACCCATCCGTTACCAGTAGTACAAACTGTTACTGGCGGTGGTGCTTATTGCAGCGGCGGCAGCGGTATAGCAGTAGGTATGAGCGGTTCACAGACTGGTATCAGCTATCAGTTGTATCGTGGAGCCACGTTGGTAGGCATGTCCGTAGCAGGTACAGGCGGGTCTATCAACTTCGGCAATCAGACAGAAGCAGGCAACTACACGGTAGTAGGAATGAACACCACTACAGGTTGTATGCGCACCATGAGTGGCACAGCGATCGTATCTGTGAACAGCTTACCCCTTACATACACCGTAACTGGTGGTGGTAACTATTGCACAGGTGGCAGCGGCGTAGCTGTTGGTCTTGCAGGTTCTTCACTAGGCGTTACCTACCAGTTGTACAATGGCAGTACCGCTACAGGTAGTGCAGTAACAGGTACGGGTGCAGGTCTTGGTTTTGGTATCATGACAGCAGCCGGTACGTACAGTGTACGCGCTACTGCAAGTGCTACTGGCTGTAGCTCAGGCATGAGCGGCACGGCATCAGTAGTGATCAGTGCATTACCAGTGGTATACAATGTAACCGGCGGCGGCGGCTATTGCACTGGTAGCAGTGGGGTAGCAGTTGGACTGAGTGGCTCAGCGACCAACGTTAGTTACGGATTATACAATGGCAGCTCGTTGCTGTCAAGTGTTACCGGTACTGGCGGCGAACTGTCATTCGGCTTGCTGACCACAGCAGCTACGTACACAGTACGCGCTACCAATACCATTACCGGTTGTGTGAACAACATGAACGGCAGTGCTACAGTGATTGTTAATGCCCTACCTGTAGCGCAGGTAGTGAGCGGCGGCGGCACTTATTGCACTGGCGGCAGTGGTGTGAGCATCAGCTTGGTAAGTTCACAAAACGATGTTTATTATCAGTTATACAATGGCAGCACAGCAGTAGGCAGCCCAGTATCGGGCGATGGCTCTGCAGTAAGTTTTGGTATGCTGACAGCATCCGGCACTTACAGTGTGAATGCAGTCAACGGCACTACCGGTTGTACCAACAATATGTTGGGTACAGCAGCAGTGATTGTTAATCCATTACCAGTAGCGTACAGCATCACCGGCGGCGGCAGTTATTGCACCGGTGGTAGTGGGGTAGTGATAGGTATGGAAGCTACACAAACGGGTATCAGCTATCAGCTGTACAACGGAGCGAGCGCATCTGGCGCACCAGTTATGGGTACAGGCAGCGCCATCAGTTTTGGCTTGCGCACCTCAGCGGGCACGTACAGTGTAGCAGCAGTTAATCCATCCAGCGGCTGTACGATAGCTATGAGCGGCACTACAAGTGTAATCATGAACAGCTTACCAGTAGCTTACAGCATAACAGGTGGTGGCACGTATTGCAGCGGCGGCACAGGCGTAAGCATTGGCTTAGGCAACTCTACTATCGGAGTAAGTTATCAGTTATACAACGGCGGCACAGCAGTAGGTACAGCAGTGTTGGGCACTGGCAGCAGCATCAGCTTTGGTGCACAGACAGGCGCTGGCAGCTACAGTGTACAGGCTACCAACAGCACTGGCTGTGTGAATGCGATGAGCGGCAGTGCAGTAGTGAATGTCAATGCATTACCTGTATCATATACAGTTACAGGCGGCGGCAACTATTGTGCTGGTGGCAG
>JBIKKS010000007.1:0-15698 GCA_044360235.1 Flavipsychrobacter sp.
CTACTTGATTAACACCAACAACTGGCTCGAAAGTTACACCGCAAGCAGCGCACTGTACTTCATAACCCATGTATATGTGCTGCAAAGTAGCTGCGTTAGCACCACTGTTAGTAGACCATGCCCACAATGGAACATATGTATCTTCCCAACCGTTAAGGTAAGCAGGCAATCTGCGGTAATAAGACAAGTTAGCGTTGCTGTCTGTGATTGGGTGAGTGTAATCTACCCATTGTGGATCGTCAGTAGTACCATCGGTTTTGTACATTACCAATGGACGGAACATGTTGTAGTTATAAGTACCATCGCTATTGAAAACACGTGTACCAGGTAGAGTAGTTGGGAATGAAGCATCACCGCTTTTGAAAGAGATGGAAGCTGCAGCGTAACCGTTTGCAGGTACATTCATTGGAGTAGGCAATGTTATTTCTTTATGCCAAAGACCGTTTGCAAGAGTATCGCCCCATGCTGGAGTAGCACCAGAGTTGTTCAAAAGGATATCGTAAGTATAGCCAGTGTTAGGCGTACCTGCCAAAGTAGGAAGGATACCTGCTTTCTGAAGATAGTTACGTACGCTATCATAGTGAACATCCATGAACACGCAAGTAGAACCATAGTGGCCACCAGCACCCAGAGAATAACCACTGAAGATATCATCAGAAGCTATCGGACCACCAGAACCTCTTACGAAAGACAAACGGATAGTATCTACAACTGAAGCCTTAGATGTATTGTAACCATACAAGCCCCAAACATCAACTTTAGTAATAGTTACTGCATCTGTAGGAGTAACTCTCATTATACCAGGATAGTAATCGTAGTTGTTGAAACCTGGGAAAGATGGATCAAACACGTTAGCTACAGATACCATTGTGTTGTTTGACTCACCAGTAGTAGTTTGGAAACGAGCCAAAGTATCATTCCACAACAATGGAACTGTAAGTTCTGTTCCGAAACCCTGAATTTCCATCAGTGTATCGAAATAATCTGCATAGTAATACCAACGGTTAGGAGCTGTGCCTTTAGATGCTGCATTGTTTTTTGATTTGATGTAAGCACGCATGTCATCAGACTTCTTCACTTTGGTAAAACCTTCTTCTGAGCGCAATGTAGAAACTGCACTCATCACACGCTGCTGTGCACCTGCCGAAAAAGCAATTGAGCCAGAGGCAAGGAGTAAAAGTAATTTTTTCATTTTCGTTAATTGATTTTTGAGATAAAAAATGGTTTGTGTAAAGTTAAGCGGTTTTTGAATTCAAAATACTTTTGGGAGCAAAAAAAATAACAATTCAATAGCTGGTAATATCGATACAATTAACGTAGCAACAAATATCGTGCCTTAAATTAGACAAACTAATATTTTATGGCATTATCGCTTATCAAAACTTCTTGGTGTTCCTGTAGGGCGTCTTCTTATATTTCCATTTCCAACTCCGGGCACTGCTTCTGGGCGTGCTACTACTTGTTTGTTTTTAGGTGGATTGATAGTTAATTGTCCCGATCCTGATGCAGGGTAGGGGTGACCTTCTATTACAGGTATTTGTTTTCCTATCAGCTTCAATATGTTTTTGAAATCTGTTCTTTCTTCATCATCACAAAACGATACAGCTATACCAGATGCTCCTGCTCTGCCTGTGCGGCCTATACGGTGTACATAGGTTTCAGGGACTTCAGGTATTTCGTAGTTTATTACGTGGGTTAGGCTATCTACGTCTATACCTCTGGCTGCTATGTCGGTAGCTACCAGCACACGTATTTTGCCATCTTTGAAGTTGCCAAGTGCACGTTGCCTTGCATTCTGCGATTTGTTGCCGTGTATTGCCTCGGCAGTTATGTCCACTTTGTGCAGTTCTTTTACCACTTTGTCAGCTCCGTGTTTGGTTCTGGTAAAAACAAGTGCCATTTTTATTTTCGGGTCGCGAAGTACAAAGTTCAGCAGTAGTCTTTTATCTTTTTTGTCTACAAAGTACACCGCCTGATCTATCGTTTCGGCGGTGGTAGATGCTGGTGTTACTTCTACCTTTTCAGGGTTTACTAGTATTGTATTAGCCAGTTTTTGTATTTCCGGTGGCATAGTAGCACTGAAGAACAATGTTTGGCGCTTAAGCGGTAGTTTGGCTACTACTTTTTTTACATCATGTATAAAGCCCATATCCAGCATACGGTCTGCCTCATCCAGCACGAAAATACTCAGGTCTTTAAGGCTTATGTAGCCTTGGCTCATGAGGTCTAGCAGTCTGCCCGGTGTGGCTATGAGTATGTCTATACCTTTTTGTAATGCTTGTACTTGAGCGCCCTGTGGGACACCCCCAAAAATTACGGTATGTTTTAGTTTTAGATTCCTACCATAAGCACCAAAGCTCTCATTTATTTGTATGGCCAGCTCACGGGTTGGGGTTAGTATCAGTACTTTTATGTGTTTATGGTTTCTTTCTGCATGTGCTGCATCTAGAAGTTGCAATATGGGTATAGCAAATGCTGCTGTTTTACCTGTTCCTGTTTGTGCACATCCCAGCAGGTCTTTACCAGCTAGTAATATGGGTATTGCCTGCTCTTGTATAGGAGTAGGGTTTTTATATCCTTCCGCATCCAGCGCACTGAGTATCGGCGATATAATGTTTAACTCATTAAATGTCATCTGTAATCTGTTTATTAAATAAAAAAGTGAAACCCTGAAGTGTATTGATAATTCCGATACTTGAGATCAGGATTTGACAGCCGGTGTACCTAAAAAACCGACACTAAAAGGTTGGAACAAAATGTTACATTGCAAATATACAACAATTATACCACAATTTGGTGCTGTTTACTTCTGATGTTAGTAGGTACATTTAAGCTGACGTATTGCAAAAACTAAACAGGGGTAGAATATTATTCTACCCCTGTTTAGTTTTACTATCAATTTCCAATAAGTACTATTCAGCAACTACGGGTGCCGCAGAGCGTATTTCTTCATTGGCTTTATCAGCATATTTTGCAAAGTTGTTTACGAACAGTTTAGCCAGTTCGTTAGCTTTTTTGTCATAAGCAGCTTTGTCGCTCCATGTGTTGCGTGGTGTCAGTATTTCAGAAGGTACACCTGGTACTTCTGCAGGCATCAGCATACCAAAAACCGGATGCGCTTCGTAAGCTACATTATCTAGCATGCCATTCATGGCAGCAGTTATCATAGATCTAGTATAGCTCAGTTTCATACGGCTACCAGTGCCATATGCGCCGCCGCTCCATCCTGTGTTTATAAGCCATACGTTCACATTAGTATGTTCTTCTAGTTTTTTGCCAAGCAGTTCAGCATATTTAGCAGGATGTAATGGTAAAAACACACGACCAAAACAAGCAGAGAAGGTAGTTTGTGGTTCTGTAACACCTACTTCAGTTCCAGCAACCTTTGCAGTATATCCGCTTATGAAGTGATACATTGCCTGTGCCTTTGTCAGTTTTGATATAGGAGGAAGTATACCAAATGCATCGCAGGTAAGGAAGAATATGTTTTGTGGCTGTCCGCCGAAAGATGGTTCTTTGGCGTTGGTTATAAAGTCAATTGGATATGCAGCACGAGTGTTCTCGGTGATGCTAGCAATTGTATAATCTACAGTGTTGGTGCCTTCTGCAAAAACAATGTTCTCAAGCAGTGCGCCTGGCTTAATGGCGGCAAATATCTGCGGTTCTTTTTCTGCGCTCAGGTCTATGCATTTAGCATAGCAGCCACCTTCAAAGTTGAATACACTAGTATCAGACCAACCATGTTCGTCGTCGCCTATCAGGGCACGCTCAGGATCTGCACTTAGTGTTGTTTTACCTGTACCGCTCAAGCCAAAGAACAGAGCTACATCACCATTTTTGCCTTCGTTAGCAGAGCAGTGCATGCTTAGTACTTTATGATTGTGTGGTAAAATGAAGTTAAGTACACCAAATATACCTTTCTTCATTTCTCCGGTGTAACCCGATCCACCTATTAATATAACCTTACGAGTAAAGTTTACAATTGTAAAGTTGGCCTGACGTGTGCCATCAATTGCTGGGTCTGCCTCGAAGCTTGGTGCTTGTAGTATGAGCCAGTCATGATTTTGAGTTTCTATTTCTTCAGCTGTTGGGCGAAGAAATAGATCATTACAAAACAGGTTGGCCCATGGAGTTTCGTTTACTACTCTTATGTTCAGTCTGTAGGTAGGGTCAGCACATGCATATGCATCTCTTACCCATACTTCTTTACCCGAAAGGTAAGCACATACTTTATCATATAATTTGTCAAACGTGTCTGGCGACATTGCTATGTTTACATCTCCCCAGTCTACACTATCTTCTGTTATAGCATCTTTTACTGTGAATTTGTCTTTAGGCGAGCGGCCTGTAAATTTACCAGTACTTACACAAAGTGCTCCTGTGTCATTTAGCACTCCTTGCCCTAAAGATAGGGTAGTATTCACCAGTTCTTCCGGAGATAGATTCCAATGTGCAATACCAACATTTATCCCGAGATCAGCCAGATTTACTGATGGATTTTTTTTGCCGAATTCCTGCATAGATTAAATTTTTATTAAGAATTTTCGGGGGCAAAAGTAATACATTATGCGGTAATAGTGTGTGTTAAATTTTTCGATTTTATTCTCATTGTTCTCACATTGATTTTTTTGTGTACTTACTGCTGATTAGTACTGATATATAATTCTATAATGTTGTTTGTTTGGTTGTTGTTTATGTCTTATTTGTTTGAGTTTTGGCTGATTTTATTGCTAATGACCTAATATGAAACTTTGAGAAGTTTGTGTGATTGCAGTCTTCTAATCAGTTAAGTAAAGGTGAAACGTTGCGCCACCATTCAATACATCTTCGGTTCTTATATATCCACTATGGTTGGTCGTTGTGCGGTTATATTACACTAACCTTAATTTATTAGCCAGTCTTTTGTCATTTCGTGTAAAATCTACGTTTTTAACCCAATTTTTAGATACTCTTGCCCTTAAACATGCTCAGTGTGTATTATCTACTCTGCTCGCTGTTGCTATTATTCCTAATTTGCAGCAAACTTTGAGTGTAATGATAAGAGTAAGTATTGTTTGTTTGCTTTTCATGGCTATGTTTCACAGGTCTTCAGCTATCGATGCAGCTGCCAATTATAGCATTTTTTACAAAACAAATACTTTTTCGAATGCTGGTTATACACCCGAAATAGAACTTTACTGGCAGGTAAATCCCGGTTCGCTACATTTTGCTACCACTCCACAGAAAGCTATTGTCGCGCGCATTAAAACAGACATTGTATTTTTTAATGCTCAAGGTGTTGTCAAAGAAGACCATTTTATTCTTCAAACCCCACCAAAGGCTACAGTAGTAGAATTGTCAGAATTGAATATTTTGGAGTTGCGCAGATACTCATTGTCTTACGGCAAGGTCACCATTGCTCTCCGTCTTACAGATCTCAATGATACCTTTAATGTTTTTAGCTATGTGGATAGTGTTACAATAAAACCAGACACCACTAAACCATTCTACAGTGGTATTCAGTTGCTTGATACCATTTTACAATCTTCTGTCAAAACTCAGTTTCTTAAAAATGGCAAACAAATCGTACCTATTTGTGCCAATTTTCTGGACAATCATAAGCGCAGTGTCTTTTATTACACCGAGCTCAGCAATCTTGCCAATATTCCTAAAGATAGGTATCCACTTTTTTCAAGAATAAGAATCAGTAAGAAGCTAAACGAAGGGTTTTCGCCTGAGTTTACGGTTACCGACACTGTACTTAGCGCAGCAGATACTAATTTTCATGGAAGGTTTGCTATTGGAAGGTTGACTTCTGGCAATTATTACATTTCTGCATCACTGGACGATAAATTGGGGTATAACCTAGCGTCTCAGAGTCTGTTTTTTCAGCGGCTAAACATGAACCCAGATAAAGATGAAGTGAAAAAGGCGCCCACCAAGGAAATTTTTAAGGATACTGCTATGGAGAATATAACCGTACTAGACCTCGAAAAAACATTTCTGGCAAAATACTCCCTTACCCAAATCAAGGCTATGCTGAAAATGCTGTTGCCGCTCAGCGACCCTATGCAAGCCAGCACCATCAACAATTTTCTGAAGAAGCCCGATGAAATGTACATGCGCTATTATATCTATAACTATTATCTGGCGCTAAATCCTAAAGACCCAGCCAAGGCTTGGAAAGATTATTCTGAGCTCATAATGACTGTCAACAAAAAATTCTCTGAGAGTGGTACAGCAGGCTACGAAACCGATAGGGGGATGATATATCTCAGGTATGGCAAGCCGTCTGATATTATAACAGTATCTGGCGAAACAGGCTCGCTGCCATATGAGATATGGCAGTACAACACACTCACACAGTTTAGCAACAAAAAAGAACTGCCCAATGCCTTGTTTCTGTATTACAAGCCAGCCCAAATGATGAGTAGTTACCGCATGCTACACTCTACTGTGCCTGGAGAGGTTGTTAATCTTTCTTGGCGCATGTTTCTTTACGCCACTACCAATTCTTCTACCAGTTCAGGCGGTAGCAGTTCTAACTCTCGTGCCGAGCAGTTTTTCGGAAGCAGGTAATATTATGGGTTCACACCAAAGTCGCCAGTCACAACCGACGAGTCTATGCAGGTAAATGTAAACCTGCCTCTGATGGCTGGTGTAACAGATGTAATAGTCAGTGAGCCATGTACAGATACTTTTTCTACGCTGGGTGTAGGTGCCAGGTAGGATGCGCTGGCTAGTGTGCTGTCTAGCGGCATTGTTTCTAGTCTGCCTTCAAAGTTTCTCATCCATAGCTTTATTGTGGCACCAGATGCCATTACTCCTATTATCTCGGTCGATTGGTTTACGCCACTCGGAGTTTTGGTATTGGTTACCATCTTGCCCGATGCGAAAAAGTTGAAGTTGCCGGTTTTTGCGGCGACAAAAGGGTCTATTTTCTCATCTTTCTTTTTGCAAGATACCAGAAATGATATCAGCGACAGAGTTATTATGGTTGTGTATCTCATTGTATGCTATACTTACTTTTGGGTGTTTAGGAGACCGGCTACTGAAGGCTACAAAATTACCTGATTTGTTGCTTTTTCTTTGTAATGCTTTACAAAGAAGTCGCTTAAAGTTTTATTCTTCCTCGTCAAAGTATATTTTGTAGAAGTTTTTCCCAGTCCTTTCGTCAAATCCCTTTTCTATCAGGCTTTTATCGCCATGTATGTACACATGAAAGTTTTTGTCTAGCTTCAGCACACTTTTAAACACCCGCACCTGTTTTTTTACTGCTTGGGTAGATATATCAAAGTTGTCTGGCAGTTCTATCTCATTCATCTCTGTGTAGCTATCCTCAAAACTCTTAAATGCCTTGATGATTCTTTTGTCCTCAAATACATTTTCCGCAAACTGCTCTTTGTCAAACGATTCATTTGCCTTGAAGTATTCCATCGATTTATTCAGCAGGTCTATTTGTCCCGTTTTTTCTATGTCATACTCCTGTGGTAGCTGTGCTGTTATAAACTCTTTGGCCAATCCCAAAAACTGATTGGTATGATAGAAACCGGTAGCTTGGGGTGTCACACCCAGAAAACCTTCTCGCCAAAAGGCCGCTTCTTCCCCCCGATTGCCATTGCTATCATAGATAAGTACATCAAATCCATTTTCTGCATTGGTGGGGAGGACCAGGCATGCTTTATCAAATTTAGACACATCTGCACCGATTCTTAGTTTCACAGACAAGCTATTTTCGTCTGTTATATCCAGAAAGTTGCTTTTGTTTTCTACTTTAAATATACCCATGGCATCTACAAACGCACCATTTATCAGGCAATTGCCAAAGTAACACACGTATAGCTCTCCGGGTTTTATCTTGGGGTGAGTACTGTTTTCATAGAGGTGTTTGGCTATGTTCACTGAGTTTTTCTGAAAAACGGTCTCATCAGCCAGGCTTTCCAAGCAAAAACTATACACCTCATTAAAGCTCAATGCAGCCCCATGACTAAAAGAATATTTGTCTGTCTCTAGATTGAATTTTCCCAGAAATGCTTCCTTAATCACCTTGCCCTCATCTATAGTTAGTGCTATAGGGGCTTCAGTTGTTCTTACTTCTTGTCCGTTGCCTTTATTACCTACATAGTGTACCGAAACCATTTTCAGTACCGCTTCACTAAAATTTATTTGCATATACGCTTAGCTCTGACAGTTATCT
This sequence comes from Flavipsychrobacter sp., assembly GCA_044360235.1. Lineage (GTDB taxonomy): Bacteria > Bacteroidota > Bacteroidia > Chitinophagales > Chitinophagaceae > Nemorincola. The sequence continues at coordinate 8,177 of JBIKKS010000007.1, forward strand.
TTGCAGGGCAATGTTATACGATTCTGTCCAATTAGCGAAATGTATGGTTGTTACTACTAATTTCAACCACACATTTTGTTAAAATATTATACTAACGTATATTCTCTAGTTATCGTTACTTTTGTTTAACTTTGCACACTTTTCAATCAATCTCTTCCAATATATGAAGTTGTCGCAGTTTAAGTTCGACTTACCATTAAATCTCATAGCGCAACATCCTGCCAAAAAACGTGACGAAAGTCGCCTGATGGTTATCCATCGTGATACTGGCTTAATAGAACACAAAACTTTCAAAGACATCTTAGGTTTCTTTCACGACAAAGATGTAATGATAGCCAATAACACCAAGGTTTTCCCTGCTCGTTTGTATGGTCGTAAAGAAAAAACAGGTGCAAAAATTGAGGTTTTCTTGCTTCGCGAGCTCAATAAACCCAATCATCTTTGGGATGTTATCGTAGATCCTGCTCGTAAAATACGTGTAGGTAACAAACTGTATTTTGGCGACAACGACGAGTTGGTAGCAGAAGTAATAGACAACACAACTTCCAGAGGTCGTACTATTCGTTTCTTGTTTGATGGTAATGATCAGGAATTTCGTGGCATGCTAGATCTTTTGGGCGAAACACCATTGCCTAAATACATAAAGCGCAAACCCGAAGAAGAAGATAAAGAGCGTTACCAAACAGTATATGCTAAGTATGAAGGTGCAGTAGCTGCCCCAACTGCTGGCATGCACTTCAGTCGCGAGCTTATCAAAAGACTGGAAATAGTAGGTGTTAAGTTTGCCGAAGTTACGCTTCACACTGGTTTAGGTACTTTCCGCCCCATAGAGGTTGAAGACCTTTCTAAGCACAAAATGGATGCTGAATACTTCAGAGTAGATGACTATTCTGCTAATCTGGTAAACAGAGCCAAAATTGAGAAAAGACATATCTGCTCTATAGGCACTACTACTATGCGCGCACTAGAAAGTTCGGTTACTGCTCAGGGTCTGTTGAAGCCGGAAGAAGGTTGGACTAATGTGTTTATTCACCCTCCTTACAAATTCTCAATTGCCGATTCATTGATTACTAACTTCCACCTGCCTAAAACCAGCCTCATGATTATGGCTTGTGCTTTTGCTGGTTATGATCTTATGATGACCGCTTACGAAACAGCAATCAAAGAAAAATATCGTTTCTTCAGCTATGGCGATGCTATGCTGGTGATATAGTTTGGTTATTTAATAATTTATTGCAAAGGGCTTTCTCATTCAACTGGGAAAGCCCTTTTTCTTTGTTCTAAATCATCCTTTTGTACTTTTTGACAGTACATTTCATTTGTTTTAGCCTGTATGCTGACATTGTGTCGTTAGTATTTTATCGAAGGTGACATTATGGCATTTTTATTGCAAAGGCACACTGTTTGTAATAGTTATACCAAACAACTAAAAACAAACAATTATGTACACAAAAAGAAATTACGGCATTCTGCCACGCACAGTAAACGGATTGATGGAAGACATTTTCTTCAATGGTGTCAACAAGGTACACGAAGAAACAGCGTTGTTTCAGGTACCAGTAAATATACTGGAAACTGATGCTAGCTACGACCTCCATGTAGTATCTCCTGGTCTTAAAAAAGAAGACTTCAAAATCAGTATCGACAAAAATCTGCTCACCATTGCCTTTGAGCACAAAGAAGAGCACAAAGAAGAAAACAAAGAAGGTAAATGGCTGAGAAGCGAGTACCGCATGCGCTCTTTCAAAAGAAACTTCACTGTCAATGAAAAAGTGGATGTAACCAAAGTAGCTGCAAAATATGCCGATGGTATACTTGTAGTAGCATTGCCCAAAAAAGAAACAGTAGAATCAAGCACGCTAGAGATAGCTGTAAACTAATATGTGTGAATGAGGATGAGTTAAAGGTGGCATTTCCATGTCGCCTTTTTCATTTCTGTTAATTCTGGCAACTAGTATAACTGTATCTCTTTTCTTTATTTCCCAATGTGCAATTAAATCATCAGAGTCGATAAAGTAAGCGTACATTTACATGTATATACACGCAAAATTAAATCAACAAACAACATGCAATCAAACAATGAAATCCTTTTTGGAGAGTATAAATTAGGAGCCCTAACCATGAAAAATAGGGTAGTGATGGCACCCATGACTCGCTGCCGCGCCATAGGTAATGTGCCCAACGAACTGATGGCGAAATATTATGCCGACCGTGCCAATGCTGGACTGATAATTACAGAAGGTGTGTCGCCATCGCCCAACGGACTAGGATATGCACGTATACCTGGCATATTCAGTGAGGCACAGGTAGCTGGCTGGAAAGCGGTCACAGATGCTGTACATACCAATAACGGAAAGATTGTGGTACAGTTAATGCATACAGGTCGTGTAAGTCATCAATTGAATCTGCCTGAAGGTGCTGCGGTAGTGGGGCCTTCTGCAATAGCAGCTACTGGCGATATGTGGACTGATGCACAAGGCATGCAGCCTATGCCAACTCCAGCTGAGATACCTACAGAAGGTATTGCAGCAGTGATAGAAGAGTATGTACAAGCCGCAAAAAATGCTGTAGCAGCGGGGTTTGATGGAGTAGAAATACATGCTGCTAATGGTTACTTGCCCATGCAGTTTTTGAATATAGCTTCTAATCAGCGCACTGATGCGTATGGTGGTAGCTTCGAAAATCGTAACAGATTTGTGTTGGAGTTGGCAGCTGCAATGGTAGCTGCTGTAGGTAAAGATTTTGTGGGTATTCGTATATCGCCCTACAATCCGTTTAACAGCATGACGCCTGATGAGGCGAATGAAGATGCACAATATACAGCATTGGCTAAAGGGCTCAACGAAATAGGGGTCAGTTACATTCACATATTGGGCTTTACATTACCAGATGCACTGTTGCAATCTATACAGAAAGAATATAAGGGTACTATAATGCTGAATGGTGGCTATACTGCCGACCGTGCAGCATCTGACATTCAGGCTGGCAAGGCACAACTCATCTCTTTTGGCAACACATACATCAGCAACCCAGATCTGGTGGCTCGAATGCTGCAAGGTGCAGCACTCACTCCTGCCGACCCTAACACTTTTTACACACCGGGTGCAGAGGGGTATAATGACTATGCTACTTTGTAATTTAAAGTGAAAAGTACTATCAGAAAGAGGGCTGAATGAAATATCAAATTTCGTTCAGCCCTCTTTCTTTATTTTGTTATATTTATAAATAAAATTACTTTTTTCAAACTGCTGGTAATTGCTGAAAGATAACGTACTGGATAGTGATTTGATTTTTCTAATAAGTATCTGTATTATTGACGGTGCAATTATGACCATTCGTAGAAAAACACCTAATATCAACTATGTGCCATGAAAAAACATTATTTGGTATTTGTTTTTTGTTTTTTTACAATCTCAGGTTGTAAATTAAAAGTTGACCCAATTGCTGATACTGATCCAAGTAGTAAAAATGTATTATTGGAAAACCATAGAATCAGTAAAAAATTTGCGAATCTGGCTCACGACTATGATGGTGATGCCTTCAGATTCGTGAACAGTAATGAGGAACAGAAGTATATAGAAGACTCTTTGAATTTGAATGATATAATTAGTTCAGCCAAGTGGTTTACTTATTGTTTGGCTTGTTTCGATACTGTATTTTATTCTCAACATGCAGTTTCTTTATATTGGTATCCTAGCTTTCGCCCTCTAAGTAATATGAACTACATCTTAAAACGAATTTATGCTACTAAAATTAATAGTGATTTAAATAATAAAGAGTATGAGATTGTGTTAGGTCCAGATGATCCACTCTTTGACTCCTCTGGCATAGTATTGCCCTACAAAGGAAAAAAGCGATATTACGAGTTTTATGTCTTTTTTCACTTGAGTTTCTTGTATCGGCAGCAGCATAAGCCTATTGCTTTTTCATCGGTATATGGTCATATCTGCAATTTTGTGAAGCTGAATGAAAAAATAGAATACAAATTTGTTTACGAACGTAGCTGTGTAGTGAGGAGAGCCATTAAAATATGCTTAAATCCTTTTCAGCCAGATATAATCAAGTATGTACGAGACAACCAAAATATCATTCACCCATGGTTTCTGCAAGAAGCTAAGCAGAGAGGCATGTTTGATAGCATAAAGTACAACCCTGTATGGATAGACCTACAAATACGAGCCGATAACAGCCTTACTGACGATTGTCTGAGTTCTGATTTTTTAAATGACTAATAGCCTCTACTTAGTACCTATAATCCTGAAGTAGTTGTCCACCATATCTCTATAGTAGGGCTTTAGTTGTGGGGGCACAGTTTTGTATTGCTCCAGCATTTGTTTTTTGTCGGTGATGTATTGTTGCAATGCAGGTGGCACGGGGCGGCTCATATCCTCTGCCGACTTCGATGAGCGTTTGTCGTCTTGTTCTTGTTCTCTCAGCGATTTTTCTGCCTCCAGTAGTCTCGTTTGTATCTCCTTCTGGCGCAACAGCAGGTCCGGATTCACTTTCCTATTCACTAGGTCAGTTTCGTTTTTGTCCATTTTTTGCTCTAGCTCACGCAGTTCTTTAGCAAAGTTCCCCAGTCCCTTGCTGTTTAGCTGACTAGCCAGGTCTGCCAACTGACGGCGTATAGCGGCTTGTTTTTGTGCTAGTTTAGCCAGTTTTTCAGAGTCACCATTTTCTCCATCTTCACCTTCACTACCTTCACCGCTACCATTACCCCCTTTGCCCGACTGACCCGATTTGCCAGCCTGCTGTCCTTTGCCTTCGCCAGGTTGTTTTCCTTGCTCACCACCGGGTTTTTTACCACCGGGTTTCTGCATCTTTTGCATGCCTTCGCCCAGTTGTTGCTGTTCAGATATAATATCCGATAGCTGCGATCCTGATCCCGGCGATTTCTGCCCACCTGGTTTTTTGCACATACCGGGTCCACCTGGTTTTTTACCCTCGCTCTGCATCTGCATCAGGTTCGATAGTAGTTCGTTCAGTAATAGAGCCAGGTTGTTAGTGTACGTCATTACATACTGCTGGTCGGTCACTGCCAGGTCCACTCTGCGATTCTCGAGGTTAGTCACAGCTTTTTGCATCCTGCGCTCTAGGTCGGTAGTGTTTTTGTTGATGGTAGGTGCCAGTTTAGCTATACGTTTGCTTAGTTCATACAGACTATCACGTATCATTTTCGAGTTGCGGTGCAGCCTGTTTTGTTCTTCTTGGTTTACTATATGCCGTGGCAGATGGTTGGGTACGTTTCACCTTATCCATCAGGTCTTCCTGCGAAAACGATAGTCTTATCAGGTTACTCAGTATTTGTCTGGTAGCCTTTATATCCAGTTCTATCTGTTCCATATCCATGCCGGCTGCTTTTTCGCGCAGGCTTTTGGCCATTTGTTCTAGGTTTTCGGCAGCTTGGTCTTGCGATTTCGATGATTTGCTGTTTTGTTTTTCGTTCAGCTCTTCCTCGCTTTCCTTCATTTCCTCTTGTGCTTCTTTGCCTTTTTGCTCTTCTTTTTCTAGTCTGTCTTTTTCTTTAGTTTCCTTAGCTAGTTGCTGCACCTCTTTCATGTCTTCTTTCAGTGCCTTATCCAGTTTTTCTTCTAGCTTTTTCTGTTCTTTAGCTAGTGCAGCAGCATCTTTTTTGCCTTGGTCAGTTTCTTTTTTCAGGTCACGTTGTTCTTTTGCCAGTTTGTCCATTGTGTTGGCCACGTCTTCCATGCGCATCTGCATTTCCATCCGCTTCATCAACTCCTGCATGCGGTTCATGTCCATGTCAAACAGCTTATTCTCCTCCTCCAGCTGTTTCATGGCCTCCATAGCCTGCTCTTTGTTCAGTTTCTGCATCAGTTCTTGCAGTTTTTCCATCTGTTTTTTCAGCTCTTCATTCAGCAGGTTATCTAGTTGTTTGTTCAGTTCTTTTTGTTTTTCTTTCAGGTCTTCGCTGTAGTTTTTCTGCTCGCTTTGTTGCATTTGTTCTTCAAAGCGTTTTTTTACATTTTCTACCTCTGTTTTCAGCTCTTTTTGTTTCTCCATCATTTGCTGCATAGCCTGCTCCATTTGCCAGTCTATGTTGTTGTTTTGCAGCATTTTGTTCTGAGCGTCTTTGTAGTCGTTTTGCAAATCTTTGGTACGTTCTGCGCTGCTGCTTATGCCAGCGTTTATCTGCTCAGCATTTTCTTTTATGGCAGAGTCTAGTTGCTCACCTTCATACATCTGATAGCTCATCATGTCGCTGCGCGAAGATTTGCTGCCACGCACGCCATCATTATCCCATGCTTCTATGTAGTAGGTTACTTTCTGCCCAGCTTTCAGGTTCAGTGCCTGTATATCGAAGTACTGTTCAAAACTCGCTGTTGCACCACCACCTGTTTTTATTGGTATCGTTTTATTGGCTATGGTTTTAGTTTTATCGGTCACTTCATACTTGAATGCTATGCGGGTTATTCCGTAGTCGTCACCAGCACTGCCGCTGAGTAATATTTGTTTACCACTCACGCTGTCTTTGTATTGTTGCACCTGTATCACAGGGTATTGGTCTGGTATCACCTGCACCACATACTTATAGCTGTCTGCTACTGCTTCTTTTTTGTTGTGCAGTGTTATAGTATAAGCAGTATCACTCAGGAATCGGTAACTGTATTCAAATTTGCCTGGTTCGCCATTCAGTGCTATTGGGCTGCCGTCGCCAAAGTGTATCGTTGCCGCATCGGTATGGCCCGTAGCCAGTGTCCAGCGCAGGGTAGTGCCGGCAGGTATTATCATATCTCCCAGGCTATTACGCACCTCGTTCTTTTTGCCTATATATGCAGGGTAATTCACCGCTATGTTAAATGACTTCAGTACAGGTCTTTGTATTACTCTTACCTTATAGGGTTGTGAGTAATAGCCTGCTGCATATATGCGAAAGCTAAACGCTTCGGTCACATTCCTAAAGGTGTACCTGAACGAATGTTCTGGCAGTGTCTGCATAGATACCAGTTCATTGCCTAGTTCAACGGCTGCTTCGGCAGGTAGTGCAGCACCTTTCATTTGTACAGTTACTGTAAAGTCTGCATTGCGCACAGCCACCAACGATTCGTTCTGAATGTTAAAGCTGAATGGGGCTGGTTTTTCAAATGCCTTGGTAGGTTGTAGCAGTCTGGACGAGCTTTCTTTAAATACATTAGGCGCAGCTATAAAAATAAATATGCCCACCAGCAATGGAGGTAGCAGATAAGGTATGTATTTTTTGTTGCCCGATAGGTCTATGGCAGATGTGATAGGAACTACTGATATCTGGCTAATCTTTTGGCTGATACTCGCTTCAGCCAACTCTCTGCTACCAGCATTAGTGTTGCTGTTGCGTAGTTGCAGTATGTTTAGCAGTTTGTCGCTTACCTCCGGAAAATGGGTGCCTACTATCTTTGCTGCCTCTTCATGAGATATTACAGACCCTAGTCTTGCCATTTTGGTCAGTGGTACTACTACCCATGCCACTAGCGCCGATAAGCCCAGTAACACAAACACCGACATAATAGCCACCCTCGACCAC
>JBIKKS010000230.1:0-4448 GCA_044360235.1 Flavipsychrobacter sp.
TGTGCTGAAAGAGGGTCAGCCAGTGATGCTGTGCAAAATAGATGGTAGCATGGTGCGTAGCCGTGTGAAGGAGCTGTATGTGTTTGTGGACATGGGTAAAAAACGTGTAACAGAAGTGCAGTGTGGTGATATATGTGCGGTGGTGGGTATAGAAGGCTTTCAGATAGGTGAAACTATAGCTGATGCTGAGAACCCAGAGGCTGTGGAGATAATACCAATAGATGAGCCTACGATGAACATGCAGTTCAGCATTAACAACTCGCCTTTCTTTGGTAAGGAGGGTAAGTTTGTGACGAGCCGCCACATACGTGACAGGCTGATGAAGGAGCTGGAGAAAAACCTGGCTCTTCGTGTGCAAGAGACTGATGATGCGGATAAATTTCTGGTATATGGCAGGGGTATATTGCACCTGAGTGTACTGGTGGAGACTATGCGTCGTGAGGGTTATGAACTGACAGTAGGTCAGCCACAGGTAATAACCAAGGAAATAAATGGTAAAAAATGTGAACCCTATGAGGTGCTGGTTGTGGATGTGCCAGCAGACTACAGTGGTAAGGTGATAGACCTGGTGACACAACGTAAGGGTGAGATGCTGATAATGGAAACTAAAGGCATGATGCAGCACCTGGAGTTTGACATACCATCGCGCGGGCTTATAGGGCTGCGCTCTAATATGCTGACTAACACGGCTGGTGAGGCCGTGATGGCGCACAGATTTGCAGAGTACAAACCATGGAAAGGTTTTATACCTGGTAGAAGTAATGGTGTGTTGCTGGCTAAGGCTGGTGGACCTGCTACTGGCTACTCTATAGACAAGCTACAGGACAGAGGTGCATTCTTTATAGATCCAGGACAGGAAGTGTATGCGGGTCAGCTGATAGGGGAGCACATAAAGCCAGGAGACCTAGTGGTGAACATAGTAGAGACTAAAAAACTGACGAATATGCGTGCCAGTGGTACGGATGACTCTGTGCGTATAACACCAAAAATACTGATGACACTGGAAGAGTGTATGGAGTACATACAGCAAGATGAGTGTATAGAGGTGACGCCACAGAATATACGTCTGCGTAAAATAATGCTGGATGAAGAAGACAGGAAGAAGTTTCAGAAGATGATGAAATCTGATTCATAGTTTGAACTTTGGGTAGATATAACAAACAGCACCTCGATAAGCGGGGTGCTGTTTTGTTTTTAGGTGTAATGTATAGGTGAATGTGGTATGTATAATGTGGATGAGTAAGAAGGTACAGATGTGGGGAGTTGTTTTTTTGTGGTGTTCACCCATCCAAATAGAAAAAAATACTGTCTTATAGTAAAAATAGGAGTTCTAATGCGAGTTAATGTTGTGTGAGGGCGGAAATTTCGGTCGGTTACAGTTAATGATATTTGATATAAGTAGGTAATTTCCGAAAATTACTTATTTTTATAGGTGTAATTGTGTATTGGGATAGTGCAGGTATTGAAGCCTGAAGTTATTTTGTTAGGATAATCAAGTTAGCGTTATGAAATTACGTAGTGTAATATTTTTATTGTTGGGTGGTATTTTGGGTCTTCAGACATCGTCTAAGGCTCAACTGGTGGGGGATCAGATATTTTTGCAAGGCCGTTGGCTGGAAGTAGGTGTCGCACCCAACGGATGCTGGGGTAACACAATGCCAGTACCTGCAACCTATCATACTCATACTGGAGCCTCAATAACTGGTTATGCAGACCCACTGACCGGTGTGCCTGCGACAGGAAATGGTATAGATTTTTCATACGACGTGGGTCATGACGGATGGACTGTTGGCTCACCTGTTCCAGCATCAGGTACGAACTGTTGTTTTTATGGAGCATATTTCTTGCCTGGTACACCTTTTAATGGTTGGTCAATACAAATGAATGGTATTAGGAGTGACGCATTTTATACCAGCGCTGGTTTTGCATTAGGTGGCGGTGCTACATTTTCGGGTACTAATGTAGGTTATCAGAGTAATATTGGCACTTCCTGCGGACCCTATATGCAGAGTAACACCATAGGCAGGTGGGCAGGGAATTACACCGCAGGAGGCAGTACCATATCAATAAGATCAACAAATAGAGTAGATACCAATGCATCTTGGGATCTGGTAAATGTGACTATAAAGAACACGGGTGCTACAACAGCTACGGGTATCTACTACTTTGTAACAGGAGACCCAGATAATGACCAAGTTGTACCATCTTTTGGAAGTTTTCCTACCAATAATAGGGTATATCAGCAAGGTGATGCTGCACAACGCAGACAGGTGTTGGCTCGTGCGCCTCATCCAACTCGTCAGGATGCATTTTCGGGTTTGGCAGCAAAGGATTGCCGTGCAAAAGCACTTATTTACACATCATGGCCACCGCCACTGGTAGCTGGCAATGCACTTGACTTGATATACAATCAGACTGCCACAGCGATAGGAGCAGCTTATTATAATGTAGGCGACCATACAGGTAGTGATATAGCTTATGGACTGGTGTACAAAATAGGAGATTTGGCGCCTGGAGATAGTACACGTTTATCATTTGCATGGGTGTTTAGCGATTCTACTGCTATTGATAGCGCTTTTCAGAGTCCTACACTTAATGTGAACTGTGCATTGGCCCCAAGTATTGATACGTTTTATCCATGCGGATTGGCTACAATACCAGTGAGTATAGTAAATGGAGAGTGGGGAACTACTAACTGGGTATGGGCGCCAGCTACTGGGTTGTCGAGCACTACTGGTACTAGTAATACTATAACAACCGCAGCACTTGGTGGTGAGATTACATATACCATTACCGGTACTGATACAGTATCATGTAACAGATTCAGATTGTTACTTACATTACCAGCGTGCTTTACTGCGATAAGTAATAGCCCTGATACAGCAAGACTTTGTGTGGGTGATACACTAACGCTGACAGCAATCGGGGACTCTACGGGAGCTACTTATGAGTGGAGAGGTCCAGGATTGACGGGTATAGTAAGGGGTTTTGCACAAAGTGTGAATGTGTTTCCTACTGTTCCGTCTGATACGGGGTGGTATTATGTAGTGAAAACAGTGGGTGGTGTACTGGATACGGTGCGGACACATGTGATGTTGAAACCAATGCCACTGGTAACCGCAACTTACAACCCGCCAGTATGCTCTGGTACTACTTTGCTATTGTCTACCACACCTGATTCGCTGGGACAGACATGGAGCTGGACAGGACCTAATGGATTTACTGCAGGAGTATCTGACCCTGTTGTGCCGGGTGTGACTACGGCAGCATCGGGATTATATAAGATAATAACTACATTGAATGGCTGCATAGATAGTACTACACTATCTGTGACGATAGACTCGACACCTGAGGTGCCGACGATAGGAAGTAATAGTTTTGTGTGTGAGGGTGATACGCTTCTACTAACATCGAGTTGCGCAACACCTGGGGTGACATATAGCTGGACTGGACCGTCAGGGTTTACATCGACGATGCAGAATCCGATGTTGACCAATGCACCATTAACGGCTAGTGGTACTTATACTGTGACTGTAAGGCTGGGTACCTGTACTAATAGGAATAGTGTAGTAGTAGAGATAAGACCAACGCCTGTGCCTGTGCTGGGCAGCAACTCGCCAGTATGCTCTGGCAATGCACTGAACTTGAATTGTACTGTGCCAATAGGTTCAATATTTGATTGGAGTGGGCCATCGGGATTTGTATCTACTGTACAGAATCCTAGTATCAATCCAGCATACACAAATAACAGTGGTACTTACTCTGTAACTGTAACACTGAATGGTTGTCCGTCAGTGCCGGCAACTATAACAGTGGTAGTAGACACAACGCCTACTATAACTCTGCTAACTACAAATAGTCCTGGTGCGCCTGGGCCATCTATATGCGAAGGTGATACGCTGACACTGAATGTAAACTCAACTACGTTGGGCGTGGGCTATGTATGGAGTGGTCCGATGTCGTTTTCATCTACCTCTCAGAATCCTGTTATTTACCCTGCAAGTGTAGGCTCGTCGGGAGTGTATACGGTTGTAGTAGCGGTAGGGTCTTGCTCTGTGACTGCGGCTATAACAGTAACGGTAACGGCTACGCCACCTGTAACGATAACGAGCAATACACCGGTGTGTAGCGGGGCAAATGATACCTTATTCTTGCAGGCAATAAGTACTGTAGGTGCTACCTTCACGTGGAGTGGTCCGTATACTTTTTTCTCTAATGCACAGAACCCATCGAGAACACCAGTGAGTGTGGAACATAGTGGTGTGTATAATGTAACAGTGTTTTTGGATGGCTGCTACAACAATACATCGCATACTGTAGTAGTGAACCCAACTCCTGCTGCACCATGGATAAAATGGTTGACTTATTGCCAGTATTACGATGCGCCTTATTTGCAAGCATTTGGTAGTAATGTGCTTTGGTATACATCGTCGGCAGGAGGAACAGGA
>JBIKKS010000231.1:0-4439 GCA_044360235.1 Flavipsychrobacter sp.
CCGATTGCCCATTTTATCAACAAAGTGTACTGAGGAGTCTTGTAGCTTGCCATAGGTGTCGTAACTACAACTACCTATCAGATTGTTGTGATTGTCGTATTTGTAGACGATTCTTGCTGACCTATAGGGCATATCAATACCGTTGATAGTATTGCCCCCAATGCTAGATTTACTTTCTAACAAATAACCTGAAGGATTGTACTTTTTGATGGTGGTATGCACTAGATTTCCCTTAAGCACTGTGCCTTGAATACCTGCTGAAGCCCTGAAGCCACGAATGGTCATTGATTTCACCTTTCCCTTCAGCCCCTCTACATTTAGGTCATTACCCTGCTTTTGGTCGCTGCGCCCTCGCTGCCCAAACGCAGACAACGATAACCCGATCAACAAAACTACAAATGCAACTATCCTCATGAATTATACTATTGTTAAGTCTTAAAGCCTGAAAGCGGCTGCAAAAATAAACTAAAATGCATTTTAATACCTTTTGCAAAAAATAAACTTGTCATCAAGATTCACACTTTACATGCTACGCTCACTGAGTAAATATAAACAAACATAGCAGATACCAAAAAAACTGACCCATAATAACAAGCTCATACTTCATAACCCCAGCTATAATAAAAGCCTCTCTACCCTACTTTAGGTAGTATTTAATCATTACATAGAAACCATCTAGGAGCAACAAATTCAGGTAATCGTTACGAAGATTATAGCGTACCTCTTATCACTACCAGCGACAAAGTGCCTATGATAACCCAGAGCAACACACCTTGCAAAATGGGCCGCCAGCCTACTTGCTGAATAGTTTTCATGGACAAACCAGCACCTATGAGAAACAATGTGATAACCAAGCCTTTTTTGCCTGCAGCATAGAGGTACTGAAAAATAGTTTTGTCGGTAATAGGCTCATTCAAAACAGGGAAATACACTGGCAGGTAGGTAGCGACAATTATGGCTATGATAAACCAGAAGATAAAATAAGGTATTTTAACTTTTCCTGCCGATTTACGAAAGTAAGCCGTACCCAATGCGATGGGTATGATCCATAGAGCACGTTCTAGCTTTATGGTTGTGGCTATTCCCAGTGCTTCTATACCATCTTTATCAAAGTAACCAGTAGATGCCCCAACAACTGAGCTGGTATCGTGTATAGCTATGGCGCACCATGTACCAAACTGCTGTGCCGACATACCCAAGTAATGACCAATGGCCGGAAAAACAAGCAAGGCTACAGAATTAAGTATAAATATTGTACCCAGCGCCACACTCATCTGGCTTTCATTGGCCTTTACGATAGGTGCAATAGCTGCTATAGCACTTCCGCCACATATAGCAGTTCCGTTTGAAATAAGTAGCGACGTATTGCTGTCGATTTTTAGTTTTTTACCAATAAAATATCCAGCTATTAGGGTTACTGCAATAGTAACTACGGTAAATAAAAAACCTTCCTTGCCTGCTTTCAGCGCATGTTCGAAATTCATACCAAAACCCAAACACACTACAGATACTTGAAGCAATGTGGTAGTTGCCTTTTTGTTGTGCTGTATAAAGGGGTGACCTATGAAGATAGCAATTATTATTCCGGTGAGCAATGCCAAAGGAGCTGGCAAATTGAATAATAAAAATGCCAACAGGCAAATAATAAATACAACCTGCTTGGCTGTATTGGGCAAGTTTAGTAATGTTGCCTTCATTTAAGAACAGAATTGTTAGTATTCCCCAAGAAAATACCAGACGATAAAGATAATATTTATGCCGAGTAATTTTCTACCTTCCATCAATGCCAGCGTTTTTGCTACAATACAAACCGCTGATAATCAGAAAGAATTGTATGATTTGCTGGTAGATCCATTGCATGAAGAACTATATCGCAAGCAAACATTTGACTTCTTATCAGAACTATCTTGGGGGCAACAATTGCTACTATCAACCGACTATATGCAAATGCACGTAGGGCAAGGTGGTTTCATACAGTTTATACACAACGGCTATGTGTCCCTGCTGCCGAATATGATAGAGCAGATGTATCAGCTTAATGAAGGTGCTATGGCAAACCTGCTGGATGATGTGCTAAAAATATATGTGCTCAATAGAGACCTAATAGAAAGTGCCACATCTGTGCAGGAATTTGCAAAACTGTACGATGAGCTAAAAGAATTTGAAGAAATAGATACCCGATATCAACAATTAATAAAGCCATTCACCATAAATATGCTGCAGTATGCTGCAAACAACATCAACGAGTTTGCAACAATAATAGCAGACAATTAGGATACATAGAACTTACTACGTCAACAATAATCAATACACAAATACTTTGTCGCAACTTACAATTTATACTGACGGTGCAGCACGTGGCAACCCTGGCAATGGCGGATATGGGGCTGTGCTACAATGGGGCGAAGCTATGAAAGAAATTTCGCAGGGCTACCGGCATACTACCAACAATAGAATGGAACTGATGGGCGTAATAGCAGCATTGCAATTACTTACCCGTCCGGGGCTAGACGTTACTATCTATACAGATTCGGCATATATAGTCAACTCTATTGAAAAAAAATGGGTGTTTGGTTGGGTAAAAAAAGGATTTGCCGGCAAAAAAAATGCCGACTTGTGGATATTGCTACTGAAAGAATATAAAAAACACAACATAAAATTTGTGTGGGTAAAAGGACATGCCACCAACAAATGGAATAATCGTTGCGATCAACTAGCTACAGCCGCCGCCGACAATGGCAATCTGCTAGAAGATACCGGATACACAGGTGAAGAATAACTTATAACACATTAATTTTTAGGCTCTTCAGGTGCAGGTGGTGGTGCATCAGGAGTAGGTGTTTCAGGGGCAGGAGATGGTGCATCAGGTGCTGGAGACGGTGTTTCTGGCGTAGGCGATGGAGCATCGGGTACTGGAGATGGTGCGTCAGGCGCAGGAGATGGCTTAGTTTCTTCAGCAGGCATATCTTCCTTTTTAGGCTTTTCGGCTTTTGAATCTTCGCCAGCAGGTGTAGGAGCATTAGGAAACACAGGACGAATGGCAAAAGGAATTACCACTTTTTCGGGTTTGGTAAACAAAGGATTGCGCTTGGTTGTTGAAAAAGCATACCCTACACTTAGCACCACTTGGCTTGTGATTACTTTTTGGGTAGCGGTACCATTATACACACCTATGTCGGTATAATTGGCATAAGAATACTTGTAGGCACCCTCTAAAAACAGATGACGCAAAATAGTGAGCCTAAGCGCAGCCTCGGCACCAGCATTCCAGCCAGCTAGCTGAAATGAAGGATACTCAGCAACCTTGCTACGAATACTATTGTACACATGCGGCATTACTGGACCTATACCTACCTTAGCTAAGGCATCTATACGTATCACCTTAGAATGTGGATGAAACAGTTGAAAACGTTTCACTAGGTTTACAGATAATACGTTGGCACCATCCAGATTATAAAAATGACCTGTAGAATCTGAAAATGTGAACGAAGAATCTATTGTTCTGCTATCAAGCATACCCGTCATTCTCACATTTTGCCCATCAACTATGTGATACTTAACCGGATCATAACTCAACTCAATAGCAAAAGTCTGTTTGTAATTAAAAAAATAACCTACTCTAATATTGTAAGGCAATCCGGATTTTGTAGATGTTACTTTATCGTCCGCTTTTACTTTATCTAGCTTATAATCACTCACATTGCCGGGAGTACCCTGCACAAACCTTATAGTGGATGGATTGTGAGTAGGAGTATTAGTACCTACACTGAAATATAATGACCCTCGCTTTTCTGAATCAAAAATTGAAATCTGAGCAGATACTGTGTTGCTGGAAATACCTACTACAAAAAGAGATGTAGCAAGAAAAAGCACTTTATTTAATTTGTTTCCGGCAAGCATATATTCTGGATTATGGGCAAAAGTAATAATAAAAATCTCTTTTTGAAAGTAGCTTGTTCAAGAACACTCAATGAAACAATAGATTTATTACAACAATGCAACAAATTTTATTATTCATCAATATTGGTGTACCTCGACTATAGTGGCAAAATTATTAAAAATAGTACAGAATACATGTAATATCTGATTTAAGAATGTGTTATAGAATACCACCATTTTATTTCAAAAACACAACCTAACTTGACAAAAACATCAAAAATTGCTGTTGCACTTAGGAATAGTATCTACTTAAGTGCATTAAGTTAAAAAAATCCAAAAAATCACCAATAAATGTACCTACACACGACCATTTCTTTGTAACTTGTACTACCCCAAAAAACTAAAATAACATGAGTTATTCAATAAACGATTTCGACAGAAAGCTGCTAGATGCAATATTGGTAAATTTTGAATTTAACGAGCGAATTAATATTAATAAATGTATCAGAGCGGCATACACCAATGACGATGTGCAACTGCAAAACTTACCAATAAACTTA
>JBIKKS010000404.1:0-2733 GCA_044360235.1 Flavipsychrobacter sp.
ACCAGCGATGTACTCAAGAAAAAGCGACACAGAGGTGGTGGGGTAAATGTGACGGTGGTAGATGGTAGAGCTATCAGCTACGAAGATGCCAAAACATTCAAAGAGCGCTTCGAATTTCCGGCAAATATAGGTTTGTCGGTAGGTGGTACTGGTAATGCTACTGTTAACTACAGATCCAATAAAACCAACCCCAATGTACGAGTAACAGGTGTAGACGAGGCTTACTTAACCGTAACAGACACTAAGCTGGAAGCAGGTAGGAATTTCTCCACCGCTGAGGTATATTCAGGTGGTTATGTTTGCTTGCTGGGTAGTGGTGTTGCCAAAAAGCTATTCAAAGGCAAAAATCAGGAAGCCATCAACGAGGTAGTATCTGTGGGTAATGTAAAATGTCGAGTAGTAGGTATCATGGAGTCGAAAGGTGGTAGTATGAATATGGATGGCGACAATAAAGTACTTATTCCGCTGAATACTGCTCGTGCCTTGTTTGGCGGCAATAACTCTTACCTTATCAGTGTAAAGGTACCGGATGTTCACATCAAGGATATAGCTGGTGAAGAAGCAGAAGGCTCATTCAGGGTGGTGCGCAAATTGCCACTTGGTACGGAAAACAATTTTACCATATCCCAAAACAACGACCTTGTAGAAAAAGTGATGGATAGTATCGTATACATCAGGTATTCGGCCATTATCATTGGTATCATTACATTATTGGGCTCAGTTATTGGGCTCATGAACATCATGCTAGTATCTGTAGCCGAGCGTACTCGCGAGATAGGTGTCAGTAAAGCGCTTGGTGCACGTTCATCTACCATCAAGCAGCAATTCCTTACCGAGTCTGTACTGATTAGTCTGCTGGGTGGTATCAGTGGCATCATACTAGGTATGCTCCTAGGCAATCTAGTTGGTATCTTTTTTGGGACAGGTTTTGTAGTGCCTTGGTTGTGGATAGCTATGGGTGTCAGCATTTGTTTGCTGGTGGGCGTTATATCAGGTATATACCCCGCCATCAAGGCTTCCCGCCTCGACCCTATAGTGGCATTGCGGTATGAGTAGTGTGGTTCTTAATATTTTTTCTTTTTATTAAATGTACACCAAACAAGAAGAATCAAAACAAAAACAAGCCTTCTGGACTGCTTTTGGACAGTATATGAAGCCTATTCTATCTGTTGATGGTGAGTCTGTAAACTGGATAAACTATAAAACTGGAATACCCGGTATTTATTTTCGCATGAATGCTGGTCACAGGCAGGCATCTATAGCTATAGAATTGACTCATTCAGATATAGAACTACAACAATCTTTTTATCATCAACTGGTAGGGTTAAAGTTGATATTGCACGAAACCTTAGGCGAAGAATGGCAATGGCAACCACTAACGGACGATGACCATGGTAAAACCATTAGCCGTGTCACTATACAGATGCACAATGTAAACATAGCCCGTCAAGAAGACTGGCCACAGCTAATAACCTTTTTTAAGCAGCGTATTATAGCACTCGATGCCTTTTGGAGTATGGCTAAATATAGTTTTGAGAAGTGAAGCTGACTTGGTATAATTATTATTCTTTATTTTTTAAAGTGCCGTTCCTGTATTTGTGTATCTTATCAAGCACCTAAATTTCCCCAAACCCATCATCAATATTTCCTTACTTTTGATTTTTCCTTATTCCATTGAGCAATATAGTATCCATACAAAATCTGTCGAAAAGTTACGGTGCCATACAGGCACTAAAGGGTGTTTCCTTTGATGTGCCAGAAGGTAGTGTGTATGGTGTGCTGGGTCCCAATGGTAGTGGTAAAACCACTCTGCTAGGCATTCTGTTGAATGTTTTGCTGGCAGATGCTGGCACTTATAGCTGGTTTGGGGGTATGCCACCCGATGATGCTCGCCGTCAAATAGGTGCGCTGCTAGAGACGCCTAACTTCTACCAATACATGTCGGCATATGATAACCTAGAGATCACTGCCTCTATCCGTGGTCGTGGTTCAGACGCTCGCGACAGTGTGCTGCAACAAGTAGGGCTTTATGAGCGCAGGCATAGTAAATTTCAGGAGTTTTCATTAGGTATGAAGCAGCGTTTGGCAATAGGTGCAGCCCTTCTGGGCAATCCTAAAGTACTAGTGCTGGACGAACCTACCAATGGTCTTGACCCTGCAGGTATTGCAGAGATTCGGCAGCTTATTCGCACTCTGAGTGGTCAGGGTATTACCGTCATCATAGCAAGTCACTTGCTCGATGAAGTGGAGAAAGTATGCACCCATGTAGCTATACTCAAGCAGGGCAGTTTACTGCTCCATGGTCCCGTAGATGAGGTGCTTCGTCAGGAAGATTGGATAGAGCTCCGCTCTGCCGATATGGCTGCATTACAGCAGGCTTTGCTTACCTTGCCAGGCACTGTTGCGCCTTCGTTTAGGATAGTAGATGGCATCTTGCAGCTCACTGGCACCCAAGGCATTACTCCAGCTATGGTCAATGAACATTGTATGCAACAAGGTGTAGTACTCACTCACCTTGTTCTCCGAAAGAAAAGCCTTGAAACCAGATTTATGGAACTCATCAATAAGTAACCCCTTATGCGCTCACTGCTTGCCATAGAATGGCTCAAAATAAAACGTTACCGTACCTTTTGGGTGCTTATAGGTCTGTTTATGGTACTCCTTCCTCTTTGGAACTATCAGATAGCCAAGGGCATCATAAGTATAGGTGGCGGTAATAATATGGGTGGCATC
>JBIKKS010000232.1:0-4395 GCA_044360235.1 Flavipsychrobacter sp.
TCATCAGTGCCTATCACATAAAGCGTATCATCAGGGTATATTCGCTCTTGTCTATCTGGTGCCTGTATCGTAAACGCACCTCGTTTTATCATAGCTACGTTTACACCATATTCTTCACGCAGCTTCAGCTCCATAAGGGTTAAGCCTACCCCCCTAAAATCTGGCGATACAGAAAAACTAGTTATATGCGCATCCCAAGGTGTAAGGTGAGAACCACTTACTTTTTTGTCAAGTTGTTCTTTTTCATTGAGGTTAGTAATGAAACGTTTTTCGATTAAATAGTTGATACTTTGTATTTTTTTGTAATTTAATGCCAAAACAATCAGCGATAAAACAAACAACACAAATGCCCAAACAGTAGAAACTATATTATTAACCAAAAAACCCATTATTACGAAAGCTATCACAAATCTAAAAACTTGCAATACTATCATCGGACCTCTATATGATCTATTTCGCCATAAATTTTTAGCTGCTGCAGGTGCTATACGACGCAGTGTGAGCGCCCACAAAAACGGAGAAGCCAATACAACAGCTAACGCTGCCATTGCAAACCGCATAAATGGTGATTGTGTGTCATTACCAATTGCTGGAAGCATCACATTAGATACTATAAGCACAATTCCAATCACCAATATGGCATATATTATAGTTTGTACAGCAAAAGAAGTAATATAATTTTTCCAGTCACTGGTAGGTTTTACTGTTTGCCCATCCAGGCTGTATTTATCTATAGCATTTATCCAGTTGGTTGGTAATTTTTTTTGCAAAAAAAGATATACAGGTGTAGAAAACCGTATCATGTACGGTGTAGTAAATGTGGTGAGTGCCGACACTGCTACAGCTATTGGGTATAGATAAGAACTGGTCAAACCCATAGTAAGCCCCGCTGTGGCAATAATAAACGAGAATTCACCAATCTGCGAAAGACTCATACCTGCTTGTACAGCAATTTTCAATGGCTGGCGAGATAGTAAACCACCTATTATAGCCGTTACCGGCTGACCTATTAGCACCACTACACTAATGAGTACTATGGGTTGCCAATAGTTAGGAATCATAGCTGGGTCAATCATCATACCTACCGACACAAAAAACACTGCCCCAAACATCTCTTTAATTGACATAGTAAGGTGTTCTATTTTGCTACCCAAAGGTGTTTCAGCTAAAATGGATCCCATAATAAATGCACCCAATGCTGGCGAAAAACCCGCACCAGCAGCTAAAATTACCATAAAAAAACAGAGTGCCAACGATACAATCAGTAGCATCTCATTGTTCATAAACTTCTCTAATCGCCTAAGCATAGTGGGCAAGAAAAATATGCCTGACACAAACCACAGTACAAGAAAAAATATAAGCTTGCCTATCGGAAATAATAATGCAGAGCCCGATAAACTGGTACTCAATGCCAATGTAGGCAGCAGTACCAGCATGAGAATGGCTGCAAGATCTTGCACCACCAATACACCAAACACCAAACCTGCAAACTTTTTCTCTTTAACCCCCGACTCTTCAAATGCTCTGAATATGATGGTGGTAGACGATATAGAAATCATAGCACCCAGAAAAATACTGTCAGTAGTAGACCAATGCAGCATTTGCCCTATACCAAAACCTATTAACAACATAGCAGCAATCTCTGTAATAGCCATAATTGAGGCTGTACCCCCTACCCTCAGCAATTTCTTGAAACTAAACTCCAAACCAAGGCAAAAAAGTAAGATAATAACACCTATTTGTGCCCAAATTTCTACACTTTCAGTATCTACAACACTAGGAAAAAGTGGAAAATGGGGTCCTACCAATATACCCACAAGTATATACCCAAGCACGGTAGGTTGTTTCAGTTTCTTGAATAGTAAGGTGGTGATGGCAGCAGCTCCCATCACCAACCCTAAGTCAGATATAAGTGGAGGAAGCGAAGACATTAATAACAAATCAAGCATATTATATTACATCATAGAGTTTTGTCAATGCGATAAAGATAATAAAATGAAAGGGTGAAGCTTGAACGATAATGTTAAAATGAAGAAGTGTAATGATAAAATGACAATTAGACTCTTAAAAACACGATAGCAACAGCAATGGCTACTAAACGTACTTTTTTAGGCTATTATCCTGAAATTTGTGATATTTATGTATTGATTGACCTAGTGATTTAAGATAAGAAAATTTATGCCTAAAATAACCTATAAGTTCAGCCTTATTCTTCTTTATAATTGCTTTTTATGTTTTGCTACAGTATATGCACAAAGCCGCATAACACCTCATACCATACATCTGAAGTCAGGCGATGTATTTACTAATGCCAACTCAGCAGAATGGATAAATAGCAGAGGCAACAAGCAAGAACCAGAACAGGTATTGCTGCATTTCAGCGAAACTCCCAATAAATCAACTTTAGATAGCCTTACATCTGCAGGCATAACAATACTCGATTACATACCCAACAACACGTATTTAGCAATAATAAACCAGCTATCTGCAAAGGCTAAACAAAGTCTATCAATACCATATAGCATTACTCCTATGCAGCCCGAATGGAAAGCTGACCAATATGTATGGCAGTCATCTACAACTGGCAACATCAAACTTGTCGTATCTACTTATGGAATCGCAAGTAAACAAGCTTTGCAGGACCTTGTAAGAAGTATGGATGGTCAGTTACTAGCAGGTGATATGGAAGCATATGGGTATTATAATGTAGACGTAGATGCCAATAAACTGCGCAATCTCACTGGCTGGTACGGCATTCGTAGTGTAAGCATCAGAACCAACCCTGTATTGCTAGACCGTCAATCGATACCAGCTATAAAAGGCAACAATGCCATACTTCCGTACGGACTAGGTGGGTATAATCTCAATGGCGATAGTGTTACGATAGGTGTTGGTGACAACACATCTGGTATCTTTCATACAGATATGGTAGACCGAATCACTAACTACAACCCCGCCCCAATGACCAATCATGGCATTCACATAAATGGCATAGCAGGCGGTGCCGCTATACTTGACCCCCTAGCTGTTAGTATGACACCCAAGGTAAAGCTATTGAATTTTTTCTTTAGCAGTCTATTACCTGTCACCGGCACAATGCTTGCGGAACACAATATGACTATAACTAATAACTCTTATACTATAGCCGAAGATAATTGTCCTTATTTTGGTACATATGATCTTTATTCTCGGTTTTTGGATACCATGGCTATACAGTACCCTACTGTGCAACATGTATTTGCTGCTGGCAATGATGGTGAGTTAACATGTCCTCCACATGCTCCTGGTTATGCAACAGTAGGTGGTGGCTACCAACCATCCAAAAACGTAATAGTAGTGGGTAGCACCAGCCACAATCTGGCACAGGCATGGGACCAATCGAGAGGACCAGTGAAAGATGGTAGAATAAAACCTGATATAGTTGCTGTGGGTGCTAGTGTATATTCAGGTCTGCGCAACAATACTTACGGCTGGGCTGGCGGCACCAGTATGGCATCGCCACAGGTAGCCAGTGGATTGGCTATAATAACACAACGATTCAAACAATTGCACAATGGCACACAGCCAAGAGCCGATTTACTGAAAACAGTTTTACTTAATACTGCAACTGATCTGGGTGTAGCGGGACCAGACTTTAGTTTTGGTTTTGGCATGATGGATATAGGCAGGTCGCTGAAAGCATTAGATAATAATTGGTATAGAGTTGGCACCATTAATCATGGTGATTCTCAAACATATACTGTCAACATACCTGCTGGAACAGCGCAAGCAAAAATTATGCTGTACTGGAATGACGTACCTGCTAGCCCATCGTCAGCAAAGCAACTTATAAACGACTTGGATATTGTTATAACATCTCCTACTGGAGAGAGAAAATACCCTTTAGTGCCAGACGCCACACCAGCCAATGCTCAAAAACCAGCTACTGAGCAAGCAGACCACCTGAATAATGTAGAGCAAATAACTATAACTAATCCTTTGTCAGGCAACTATACCGTCACAACTAAAGGATATGAAGTACCTGTAGGTGCACAGCCATATGTGGTAGCATATGACTTAGTGCCTGTAAGCATTGCACTCACCTTCCCGCAGGGAGGCGAACAAGCTACTGATGTAGATTCTCTCAGAGTTTTCTGGCAAGCAATTACAGATGGCAATACCTTCAAAGTAGAATTCAGTAAAGATAATGGCAGTGGCTGGGTTACTATGGCAGATGCTGTTCCTGCCGAAAAACGATATTGTAGCTGGATACCTGAGGGTGTCAGTTCAGGAAATTGTTTAGTTAAAGTAAGTAGAAATGGCACTGGACAGGTTACCACATCACAGCGATTTGTTATTAACCCCAAGCCACGACTATCTCGTGCTACAACCCAGTGTCCTGGGTATATGAATGTC
>JBIKKS010000011.1:0-12899 GCA_044360235.1 Flavipsychrobacter sp.
TTTCTTCAGTAAGCCTTACTTCAAATTCTTTTTTTACTTTTTTATCTACTACAAACCTTTTGGCGGCTATGCAGCTCTGACCAGTGTTTACTAGTCGTCCTCTCACTGCGATTTCCACAGCTTTATTCATATCTGCATCAGCAAGTATTATATATGGGTCACTTCCACCCAGCTCAAGTACGGCCTTTTTTAAGTTTCGTCCAGCGGCAGCAGCTACTTTTCGCCCAGCTGTAGTACTGCCTGTTAGTGTTACCGCTGCTATTCTATCATCATCTATCAGTCCTTCTACCCGTTCTGCTCCTATAAGCAACGTTTGTAATAGCCCCGCTGGTGCGCCTGCTTTTATAATAAGTTTTTCAATTGCCAGTGCACAGCCACTTACATTAGATGCATGTTTCAATATCATTACATTGCCAGCCATCACGGTTGGAGCAAACGCCCTGAATACTTGCCAATATGGAAAATTCCAAGGCATTACGGCAAGCACTGTACCTAATGGTTGAAAAGAAACATAACTTTTTATGGCGTCAGTTTTTACCACTTCATCTTTCAAAAATTCAGCTCCTCTGTTGGCATAAAATTCCAAAGTAGAAGCACATTTTTCCACTTCATAGTGCCCTTGCTGCATTGGTTTACCCATTTCACTTGCAGCCAATGCAACTAGGTTGTTTTTTTCTTTTCTTATTTCCTTGGCTATTCTCTTTAGTATTGAACCTCTCTTAGCAAAGCTCATTTTTCGCCACTTATCAAAAGTATCAATTGCTTGACTTAGAGCGACTTCAACTTCTTTGTCCGTATTTGATTTGTACGTTGCTATTATTTTACCTGTAGCTGGGTCAATTGATTTTAGTATCGTCTGCATATCTATCATTTCAGTCAGTAAAATTATATAGCTTATCCGTAAAAAACGTTTTATACTTTTGTGTTCCTCGATATCTAACGATAACTCATTTCTATATAGTATGAACACAGAAAAAATCAAGTTTGGTACAGATGGATGGCGTGCCATCATCGCTAAAGAATTCACAGTGTACAATGTGGCACGTGTGAGTAAAGCACTTGCAGATTGGCTACACGCAAATCACGAAAAACCATCGGTTGTTGTAGGTCATGATTGTCGATTTGGTGGCAAGTTATTTGCAGAAACTGCTGCTGGTGTGTTGTGTGCCAATGGTGTCAAGGTAATGCTTGCTGATGGGTTCATAAGCACTCCAATGATATCACTGGGGGTATTAAAGCTAAATGCGCATCAGGGGGTTGTTATTACTGCATCTCACAATCCGCCTACTTATAATGGTTATAAATTGAAAGGTGCCCATGGTGGTCCATCTAGCCCCAAAATAATAGCAGCAGTTGAAGCTCTTATTCCAGATGAAGTAGTGGTGTCCGAATATTCAATGCAGCATTGGCAAGATGCAGGATTACTAGAGTACATAGCTCTTGAAGACTTATATGTAGATTATCTCAAAGAAAAGTTTGATTTCGAGGCATTGGCTAAATCACCATTCAAACTTGCTTACGATGCAATGTATGGTGCTGGTCAGAACGTTATTCGCCGTTTGCTGCCAGATGCAGTACTTATCCATTGCGATGATAATCCAGGTTTTAAAGGTCAGGCACCAGAGCCGTTACATAAAAATCTTCAAGAACTTTCTAATACTGTAGCTACCACTCCCGAAATTAAAATAGGATTGGCAACAGATGGCGACGCAGATAGGATCGGTCTGTATGATGAAGACGGCAATTTTGTAGATGCACACAATATTCTACTATTGCTTATCAATTATCTGCACAAGTATCAGGGCATGAATGGCAAAGTGGTAATTGCTTTCTCGGTAACCGACCGTGTTAAAAAACTATGTGAGCATTATGGCATACCAGTAGAGGTAACCCAGATAGGTTTCAAGTACATCAGCGAAATAATGGTGCATGATGATGTGCTAGTCGGTGGTGAGGAAAGTGGTGGCATAGCAGTAAAAGGGCACATACCTGAGCGTGATGGTATATACGACGGACTAGTTTTGTACGAGTTTATGACCAAATCTGGCAGAACACTAAAAGAGTTATGCCAAGAAATATACGATATAGTGGGCACTTTCGTATATGATCGCCACGACTTGCATATCGAAAATGATAAGAAAAACGCCATCATAGCCAAAGCTGCTTCAGGTGGTTATACACGTTTTGGTAAGTATGGTTTCAATAGAATAGAAACTATTGATGGAATAAAGTATCACCTTGACAATGGAGGATGGGTAATGCTTCGTGCATCAGGCACAGAGCCCTTGCTAAGGGTGTATGCCGAAGGTAACAGCAAAGAAGAAACGCTAGATATACTTACAGATGTAAAGGCTACAATTCTTTAGTAAAGTACAACCTATTGCGTTGAATAAACGAAAAAGTCAGTTTCGGGCACAACAGATTTGTTGGATCGAAACTGACTTTTTTTATAGTTTATGATTTGTATTACTGGTAATAATTGATGCCTATCAACTTACGAGCTTCTTCTATTGTAGCTCTGCTACTAACTCTTGCTTTTTCAGCTCCTTCTTTGAGTATACGTTTTATGGTTTGTTCGTCTTGTTGCAATGCAGCTGCATGTTCACGTATTGGCTTCACAAATGCAGCCATATCCTCTGCCAGTTGTTTTTTCATGTCGCCATACCTTATGTTGCAATTATTGTAAGCACTGGTATAGTGGGCTGTTACATCAGGGGAGGCAGCCAATTGCAGCAGCAGAAATAGATTGGCGATATAATCAGGCATCTCAGCATTTGGCATTGACGGTCCCTGATCAGTTTTAGCTTTCATTATTTTTTTCCTAATTGTTTCATCGTCATCGCTCAGGTATATAGTTGCGTTCACATTTTCACTTTTGCTCATTTTACCATTACCATCCAGACTCATTATTTTCACAGTATCATTATTAAAACGATATACCTGTGGCTCAGGGAAAAAGTCTGTGCCGTACCTGCCATTAAATCTGTTAGCAAAGTTTCTAGCCATTTCCAGATGTTGCTCTTGGTCTTTCCCTACAGGGACTTTTACAGCTCTATGTATCAGAATGTCAGCAGCCATCAGCACAGGGTAGGTAAGTAGTCCAGCATTTACATTATCGGGCTGCATGCGCACCTTATCTTTAAACGTTGGTACTTTTTCCAGCTCTCCCATGTATGCCAGCATATTCAGCATCAGGTATAATTCTGGTATTTCAGGCAAGTCGCTTTGTGCATATAAGGATACCTTTTCTGGATCCAGACCACTGGCAATATTCTCTGCTACTACCCGATAAACATTTTGCTTTAGGTCTTTAGGGTCTGGATGAGTGGTAAGGGAGTGATAATCTGCAACAAAAAAATAACACTCATGTGCATCCTGCATTTTTACATAGTTCTGTATGGCACCAAAATAATTGCCTAGATGTAAATATCCCGTAGAGCGAATGCCACTGACTACTATTTCCTTTTTCATAATTTTGCAAATATAGTTTACTGATGTCAGGAATTATTCTAACTGTCATTGAAATAATGAAGTCGGGAATATTTTATAGTATTGTTTGTGTTTTAATGTAAAATCAAGTTTGTTCTTGTTGCCCACTTCTATTAAATATAACCGTAGACTCGATATAACTGTTCCTTTACTTTAGTCCTAATTAATCCGAATAAACAAGTAAAGAAAAATTGCACTAGTTGTAAATTAATTAAGTGATTGCGTAATTAACAAACTTCAAAAAATTAATTTGCTTGTAAATAACATTTTCAAATTTGCATTCTCAGATTTGAGGTGTAATATTATGCACTGATAATCAAGTTATTATACAAAATACATAGCCCCCCCTTGAAAATATGAGCTTTTTAAACAACTTTATAATTATAGACGACGACAAACTCAATAACAAACTTTGTCGCACCGTTATAGAAAAAGCATATCCCGAGTCCAAAATAACTGATTTTACAGATCCCTTGAAAGGATTACAATATATATCAGACACATACAGCGATCTTAGTTCTGATCAGCGTGCAATACTATTGCTAGATATTATGATGCCTGTTATGAATGCATGGGAATTTCTTGAAAAGTTCGAATTATTGTTAGAGCCAGTAAAAAATAGAGTGAGAATTTACATCCTTTCTTCTTCTATAGATAATGCTGATATGAAAAAAGCTCAGGATAATAAGTATGTAGAGTATTACCTTATAAAACCTCTAACCAAAGAGTCAATAAAATTGATTGTAAATGTATTGAACAAAAAAATGGCTGTGCACTAATTTGAAATTATTACTCTTTAGGTTGAAAAATATTTCCTGATGATATAGCATTATAATATTACAGTTTATACAGATAAATATGATCAAAATCATACCTCATGTGTAATGCAATTAGTATTTTAGCCCAATGGAAAAAAAAGAACGTAAACCAGTCTACTACAGCGAATATCTGCAATTAGATAAAATATTGAATGCACAGCTACCCGAAAGTGAAAAAGAAGGGATAAAAGCTGATGATGAAATGTTGTTTATTGTAATTCATCAGGCTTACGAGTTATGGTTCAAACAAATTTTACATGAACTGGAAATTGTAAGAAAAATATTCAATCAATCTAATATACAGCACAATACACCAGATATATATAACAGTGTTCATCGCCTGAAAAGGGTATGTAAAATACTTGAAGTAGCAGTGATGCAAATGGGCGTATTGGAAACAATGACTCCTCTCGATTTTCTAGACTTTCGTGACTTGCTCAGACCTGCTTCAGGTTTCCAAAGCATACAATTCAAGATTATAGAGGCAACTCTGGGTTTACATTTTGAGCAAAGACATGGAAAATCTTACTATCTATCGCAGCTTACCCCTGCAGACGTAGACAGAGTAAAAAACGCAGAACATGAACTTTCTCTACTGGTACTGATAGACAAATGGCTGGCTCGTATGCCATTTGTAAATAATAATGAATACTGGGGGGCTGATAATACGTCTGCATTCTGGACAAAGTATAGAAGCGCATATACCGAGGGATTATCAGAGGCAGAAATGCAAAACCTTAAAGTATTTGATAGTATTTTTATCAATACTGCCGATTATCCGGCTGGAAGATCCTTCAGTGCTGAGGCATCAAGAAATGCTATGTTTATAATGCTTTACCGCGATCAGCCGCTACTTCAATTGCCTTACGAATTACTCACTATTTTGCTGGAGGTTGATGAACAGTTGTCAATGTGGCGACACAGACATATACATATGGTGCAGCGTACAATAGGCAAAAGAGTAGGTACGGGAGGCAGCACTGGTGCCGAATACCTAAGAGGCGCTGCTGATAGTCATTACATATTTAAAGAACTGGCAGAATTAACTTCTTTCTTATTACCTCGTCATATGCTGCCAGAATTGCCACAGTCACTGATAGATGATCTAGGATACAAACAATAATATTGCTTATTTGCTTATCAATAATCTGCTACAGTATACACTTTTGTATAAGTAGCAGATTTTTTTGTGTAGCATGGTAATAGCCATTAATAATTATTCTTTACCTAAATTATTATTTTTCACTTTTCATTACTTCGTTTCACTTTGTTACTTTTGCCAGAATTACAACTTTTGATATGATAAATAAATTGATTAAGCACATTTGTTTGAAAAATAGTACTATAGTGTTGGCTTCAGTTTGTTTATTACTATTACAAGGTTGCAACAACGAATCTAATAATATACCAGATACATCTGGAATAAAAATAGAATTAAAAACCAGCAGATTCGACATAGATTTATATCACATAGATACCAATAATATTGGAGAGGGTCTGAAAAAGTTGAACACTAAATACCCCGATTTTCTCAATTATTTTCTGGATACGATTATGGCCTATGATATAAAAGGCAACTATAACGATACCGTCACAGGTATAAGAGAAGGCCTTAAGCCGTTTCTGGTTTTCAAAGATTTTAAAGAATTGCAGGACGAGATCGAATTAAAATATCCTGATACAAAAATAGTAGACGAAAAACTTGTTGATGGTTTTAAATTATTTAAATATTATTACCCTGAAATTACAATTCCAAAAATAATTTACCTCAATATGGGTCTCAGCAATTGGCCTAGTTTTCCAGTAGATGATGCTACACTATGTATCGGTCTTGATATGTTTTTGGGAGAAGATTTTAAGCATTATCGTTCTATAGGGGTACATGATTACATGAATGCTCATCTTAGGCAATCATACATTCCCGTATCAGTATTTGGTGCCATTTACAAAGGTATGCACCCATTAAAAGTGGCAGAAAAAAACCTGCTAGATCTGATAATTCAAAAAGGAAAAGAGCAGTATTTTCTACACAAATTGTTACCTACTGCTCCCGATTCAACATTGTTTGGCTACAAACAAAAACAGATAGAATGGTGCAACAATAATGAAGCTTTGATTTACAATTTCTTTGTACAGAATCAGTTGCTTTATTCGAAAGAAGCGCAGAATATAATGCCCTACATTACCGATGGTCCTTTTGCTAGAGGTTTAGAGCCAGTTAATGCTGTTGACAAAACTACCCCTGGCAGTATAGGCACATGGCTTGGCTACAAGATAGTAGCCTCCTATATGGCCAAAAATAATTCAATATCACTCAAACAACTAACCGAGCAGAATTTAGATGCCGGCAAGTTTTTAGAAATGGCTAATTACAAGCCCAGATAAAAAACAAACAAATTTCATTTTTTAATCAACAAACGGATTTATGAAAAAATCTATACTCATTGCTGCGGCCTTCATCGTACTGGGGCACAACACAAATGCACAGGTAACTAAAGTAGACGAGATAAAAAAATCGCTCGAAACTTCTAACAAAGACACAGTAGCCTGGACTCACAGTGGAGTATTGAGCCTAGGTACAAATGGTGGCTTCCTGCACAACTGGGCTGCTGGCGGTGAACTGGCATCCATGCAAGTAAATGGAATTTTTAGTGGCAGACTAGATAGGTTAGACCACAGAGATATTTGGAGTAACAACCTGGATATGACTTACGGTCTTACTTATAACTATTCTTCCGGTTTTGTACCGCGCAAAACTGACGATCGTATAGATTTCACCTCTAAATACGGTAAACTAATAGATACCTCTAAAAACTTGTACTTTACAGGTTTATTCAACTTCAAGTCTCAGTTTACCAAAGGTTATGATTATTCATTACCAGCATGGGATACTTTACCTACTTCAAACTTCTTCTCACCTGCTTTTTTTACTACTGCATTAGGGTTAGAATACAGACGTGGTAGCGATGTTACTTTCTTCCTTTCACCTGTTGCTGCACGTATGGTAGTAGCAGATAAGTTATATACTTTGCGTACACCAGAGGGTGCATTTGGTGTGCCATATGGCAAAACCTCAGTTTTTCAGATGGGAGCTTATTTTTCAGGTAGATACACCTACAACATCACTAAAAACATAGTATACAAAACCAGACTAGACCTATATGCCAACTATCTGGCTAAGGACACAAAAGATAGTACTGGAATGGTAATAAAAAAAGATAATCCTGGAAATATAAACATACTTTTTGATAACCTCTTTTCCTGGAAAATATCAAAGTTTTTTAATGTTACTTTAGGTGCTACACTGATGTATGACAACAATATACCTTACAGCTCAACCTATACAGACAATACTGGTGCAGTGTTAGAGAAAAACGAACCAGGTGCTGGATTGGGTTGGGTGCAGCTAAAACAAGTATTTACATTTGGTATAGGGTATAAGTTCTAAACTGATATTGATACGCTTCTTATTGGCTACGGCTGCTTTACAATTGTAGCTGTAGCCAATTGTCGTTTTAAAAAGTTACTTTTGGTATTATCTTTACAATAGGTTGTTTTAATTTTTTGAATGTCGGTAAGTTATCAAATAAAGTTGCCTCAATTTGAGGGTCCATTCGATCTCCTTTTATTTTTCATAGAGCGAGATGAGCTTGATATTTATAATATACCTATAGCAAAACTCACCAACGATTTTCTGGGTTATATCCACACGCTCGATAACCTCAATATTGAATTAGCTAGCGAATTTATCCTTTTTGTATCTACTCTAATGCGAATAAAAGCACGTATGTTGCTGCCAAGAAGAGATGTAGATGCATTGGGCAATGAAATAGACCCACGTCAAGAACTTGTAGATAAAATACTGGAATACAAGCGATTCAAAGAAGCATCTGAAGTGATGGTAATGATGGAAGCAGACCGCCAGATGCAGCAAAAACGTGGAAACATAAAGCAAGAAATGGACAGCCTTGGTGAGTCTTATTCCGAAGGGACAGAGATTCAGACTGTAACAATGTACAAACTGCTGCAAGCCTATGAAAAAGTAATAAAACGATATAATGAAAGAAACCTTAAACCGCAGCATATAGTTGTAAAATACAACTACAGCCTCGAGGGGCAGCGTACCTACCTCATAGCTCACCTCAAGGAGCAACGTAGAGTTTCGTTTGAGGTGCTATTTATTTCTTGCCAAAACAGGATACATGCTATCTTCACCTTCTTGGCTATGCTAGAGCTCATACAGCAAAACTTTATGGGTATACTAATAGGCACCGGCAGAAACAACTTCATAGTAGAGTGGAATACTGAACGAGAACTGGCAGAAGGTAATGCTGCTTCAGAGACTAATAACGACGGCATAGTGACTACAGATACTGAAATTGAAACCAAATAGGGTAGCGTAATAATAAATCCTAAAACCGTCTTTAGTTGATTTGTTATTAGCATTGTACATCTGCGATAGCACGTCTGTTAGGCAAATACACAGTAAATTTTGAGCCCTCTCCTTTTTTACTTTCAAAGGATAGTTGTCCACCTAATTTCATAACTGAGAATCTTAGCGAATACAAACCAATACCATTACCACTTCCATGCTCTGTCGCCCCGTAGAATAATATAAATATTCTATTTTGTCTTGATTTGGGTATGCCTATTCCGTTGTTCGTAATAGTTATTTCAGCCTTATCGTCGATACTTTTCACAGAGATATGAGCGTATGCATCATCACTAGTCGTGCTTCTATACTTTTATTGCATTATCTATCAGATTCTGAAACAAAGAAACAATTGTTGGTTTATCATAATAAAGCCCAACTGGTGATTCAATTGCTTCATTTACTGCAATCACTTTCAAATCTGTATAAAAGATTATAAAATGTAATTCTTCGTAGTCAAAAAAACTTGTTTTTTAATTCCTTCGGCTCCTATTCATTGCTATTCATATTATAGCGTTGTGTTGCTTGTAATTTGTAACAATTGGTATATACCTCAAAAACACCCAAATGCAAGACATAAAAGAGTTAATTCGAAAATAATCAGTGAGTAAACTTTGCCGCATTGATATTACTAACTAGGAATTCCTATCGTGTAGTGTCGTATATTCTTTAATCATATAATCTCGTGCTACGTTTTCTGAGTAGGTGTATTCATCCATATCTAGCAGTGCTGCATGTCCACTGCGTATATTTCCCGCCCATGCGTGCTGAGCAAAAGGTGTAATGTCAAAATTAGCAACAGTGTGCCCCATGTTCAGTACATCCGAAAACCATTTGGTTGCTATGTCTAGCTCATAAAACGCACCAAATGGTATTGCATTACCCACGGGCATAGTGGCAGGTCGGGCTTTTGTCATATTTATTAGTGCAGTCCATTCATTAAGCCTGCATTCTGGCAGCGGCCAAGGACGTTCTTTATGTGGTAGTTTACCATAGTCTTTTTGCCTACTGCCTGGGTATTGTCTTAGTAACTCAGTTAGTTGATTGTATGTGGGCTTGTATTTTGTATACTCGTCCGGTGTACACAATCCCGCAAAGTTTGCCGAGCAATTCCAGCATTGTCCGACTGGGCCTATACCTATATTATTCCCTATTGCGCGCAGCATGTTACCTAGTAAATCACCTGTGTATAGTACATCATTATGGGTCACAAACAGGTATTCTTTGTCAGTGTTTTCCCATCCATATTGGTAACGCACTGATTTTCTAAAACCAGGAAAACTAAAGACTAATTTATTCCGAAAAGGACGCACCCATAGCCACATGCCTGGGGTGTACGATACAATTCTATTGCCTAATGCTTGTTTTATAAAACCAAAATCACTTTTGTGAGGTTGCTTTCGCTCTGTTATGAAGTATATTTTATCTATCCATTGTCCAGAATGTTTCAATAAAGAATATAGCGTTGCAGCAGTATTCCATGGCTTGCCATAAATGTTTATAACTACATCAGTTACCGGCTGTGTAGCCTTATAACCACCTGCTATCTCCATTAGTTTCCCAAACATTATTTCAGGGTTCATCATACGCACCAGATACCTATTTAATAATCAAAATCTACGCCGGTGTAGTTGTGAGGTGTTATTGTTTTTAGTTCCTTTTTTATTTTAGCAGATATCTTTAGCGAATCTATAAATGCATGTATATCTTCTTTGTTTATGCTCGATTTGCCTCTGGTCAGGTCTTTCAGTGCCTCGTAAGGTTGTGGATAGTTTTCACGGCGCAGCACAGTTTGTATAGCTTCTGCCACCACAGCCCAGTTGCGCTCTAGGTCTTCCTCCATTTTTTGTTGGTTCAGCAGTAGTTTACCCAGTCCTTTATCCAGCGAGCGCAGTGCCAAAAAACTATGCGACAATGGTATACCTATATTTCGCAGCACAGTACTATCGGTCAGGTCACGTTGCAGCCTGCTTATAGGTAGTTTTGCACTCAGGTGTTCATACAACGCATTGGCAATGCCCAAGTTACCTTCTGCATTTTCAAAGTCTATTGGGTTTACTTTATGCGGCATAGCACTACTACCTATTTCTCCGGTTTTTACTCTTTGTTTAAAATACTCCATGCTTATGTATTGCCATACATCTCTGCATAGGTCTATCAGTATTGTGTTTATCCGTTTCAGTGCGTCAAATTGGGCTGCAAGACTATCATAATGCTCTATCTGAGTGGTGTATTGCATCCGTTCTAAACCCAGTTTTTTCTCGAGGAAATCATTACCAAATTTTACCCAGTCAGTATCCGGAAACGCTACTTTATGTGCATTAAAGTTGCCTGTAGCTCCCCCAAATTTTGCTGCAAACGGTATATTCAGTAGTTGATCTATTTGCCCTTCTATACGCTCCACAAACACCATCCACTCCTTGCCGAGAGTAGTGGGCGATGCGGGTTGTCCATGAGTACGTGCTAGCATAGGTATGCCTTTCCATTCTTGTGCCAGTTGGTACAAGTGCAGATGTGTATTCAGTAGCAAAGGCAGGTATGCTTCTTCCAGTGCTTCTTTCCACAACAGTGGCACAGCAGTGTTGTTTATGTCTTGCGATGTCAATCCAAAATGTACCCACTCTGTGCAGTCGCCAGCACCCATAGCAGTTAGTTTTTCCTTCAGAAAGTACTCTACTGCTTTTACATCATGGTTGGTGGTACGCTCTGTTGTTTTTATTATAGTAGCATCAGCTTCTGTAAAATCCAAATATATGTTACGCAGTTTTGCAGCCTTTACTGACGCTGGCAATTTGATTATTTTCTTTTCTGCCAAATACAAGAAATACTCTACCTCCACTCTTACACGGTATTTTATGAGTCCATATTCCGAGAAATAGGGTGCCAGAATAGCCAGTTGTGAGCGATAACGACCATCTATAGGGCCAATAGCTGTGAGTTCGTTTAGTTCCATATAGCAAAGATAAGTGGTGGTATTAGTTTCTACTTATTATTGCACCTCAACTTTTAATTATACTCCAACTAAATATTGCTTTCAGGAGAGATAGTAATACTATTTTGCTAAGTATAATTACTATTTTTGCTGAAAAATTGCAAATGGACTACAGTATACTATTGAGTAATATCACCAACCCTACCTTATTATTTTTTGTAATGGGAGTTATAGCTACACTAGTCAAAAGTGACTTGGAAATACCAACTTCTACCTCCCGATTCATATCATTATACCTGTTATTCTCTATTGGGTTCAAAGGTGGTCAGGAACTAGCACATAGTGGACTAAACAAAGAAATTACACTTACACTTTTACTTTCAGTATTGTTTGCTGCTATTGTACCATTTTACACCTTTTTTATACTTAAACGTAAACTTAGTATTGAAAACTCTGGTGCAATAGCTGCGGCTTTCGGATCTGTTAGTGCTGTTACGTTTGTTACCGCCATCTCATTTTTAGATAATCAAGGTATTACTTATGGTGGACATATGGTAGCATCTATGGCACTCATGGAAGCACCTGCTATTATAATAGGTGTTATGCTCATAAGGCGATACAGTAAAGATGAGGCAGGTAACACCTTTAAAAGCGTACTGCATGAGTCGCTCACCAATGGGTCTGTGTTAATGATTATGGGAAGCTTGCTGATAGGTATAATAACAGATGTAAAACAGGCAGAAGGTATAAAGCCATTTACAACAGATATATTTAAAGGTTTTCTAGCAATCTTTTTATTAGAAATGGGTATGGTTGCAGCTCGAAGGTTTAGTGCTTTCAGGTTTTATGGCATGTTTGCAAGCGTTTTTGCATTGTTTATTCCAATATTTAATGGTTTATTCTGTATTTTTATCACATCGTACATGGATATTTCCCACGGCAATCGCTTTTTGCTTACTATTCTAGTATCCAGCGCATCCTATATTGCCGTTCCTGCTGCTATGAGGCAAATTGCTCCCAAGGCAGATCCGGGTTTATACATACCTATGGCTTTAGGTATCGTTTTCCCATTCAATATTACTTTAGGTATGCCATTTTACTGGATGCTTATTCGTTAATAAGCATATACTTTAATCATTTTTTTATTCGAGATTAGAATGTTATTAGAATCAATAGTATTTAACACTTCTATAATAGCATTACTATTTCATTGACCTTTTATTGAACT
>JBIKKS010000234.1:0-4361 GCA_044360235.1 Flavipsychrobacter sp.
AGCGATATCCAGAATGCATTAGTGACTTCGCCTTTGCTCATACCAGCTATGGCAGCCAAAATAAGCAATGCAAGTACATCTGTTATCATGGTACCACCAATGGTGAGGGTAACTGCCTTGTTGCGTGCCAAACCATACCTGCTGGCTATAGGATATGCCACTAGCGTGTGAGTGGAAAACATACTCGCCAGCAAAACAGATGACAATACACCATAGCCCAACACATAATAGCTAGCCAGCCCACCACACACAATGGGCAGGGTGAATGTAATGAGACCAAAAAAAGCAACTTTACCCTTGTTTTTCTTAAACTCGTTGAGGTCTATTTCTAGCCCTGCCAAAAACATGATGTATAATAAACCCACTGTACCAAAAAGCACAATACTACTATCACGCTTTAGCAGATTGAGCCCGTAAGGACCTACTACTACGCCCGCTACTATAAGCCCTATGATGTGTGGAATCTTTATCTTGTTGAGCAGAATGGGTGCAAACAAAATGATGAACAATACCAGCGAAAAAATTATCACAGGATTGCTCAAAGGTAAATTAAAGTCCATAGCGCCATTCAATATCATCATATCCAGCTAAATGTATTAACCCGTATATTATTGTTTGTTCAGCTGCATATCGTACATGATGTTACAGTCATTTCTTATTATCTCACGGGTTCCCTTTAGCACTCGATCTTTTACCTTCCACAGCCTTACCCTTATAGTTATAGGAATTGTTACATGGGGTCCTTCATCGCTATCAAAATCGAGCTCCAGAATGTCGTTTTTGTATGCGCCCGAGTACACCCGTATCAGGCTGTTGTTGGCATAGGCACTTACTAGCACACTGCCATTGACGTATTTCACATCCCATAATTCCACTTTAGTGTCACCTACTGCCGATGTGGTGCAATTGGTTTCCGTACAAGTCATTTTTGCACCCCATACACCCAGATAGCCAGAGTTGCAAATGA
Source organism: Flavipsychrobacter sp. (assembly GCA_044360235.1). Taxonomy (GTDB): domain Bacteria; phylum Bacteroidota; class Bacteroidia; order Chitinophagales; family Chitinophagaceae; genus Nemorincola. The sequence continues at coordinate 968 of JBIKKS010000234.1, forward strand.
GCATACTATCATTAGCGCTGGAACTATCCAATATAGCCTGACGAGTAAGTTGTAGTTCTTCTTCTTTGAGTTGCAGTTGTTTCTCTTTAAGAAGCAATGATTGTTCTTTTACTTCTAATTGTTGTTCTCGTTCTCTGAGCTTACGCTCTCGCTCGCCAGCATCACAACCCAGCAAAAGAATACTCGCCAATACAAAAAGTACGGTCTTTTTCACGCCCTGTTAGTTTTTAGCAATCATGAAATACTGTAATAAATATAGTGCATTAAAACAGGAAACACCTTAAAAAATGATAGAAATTGTTAAAATAATGACAACGGAATGTAACCGCCTTACTAACAAGCAAGTACGCTACAAACCATAACTGAATATGCGATTAGTATTTGCGATCTATGACATAGTTTACCAACTCTTCCATAGCGTCTCGTGCCTGAGATGGAGGAAAGGTGCGCAGGAGATCTAAGGCATCTTGTTTGTATTGTTTCATTTTGTCAGCCGCATAGCCTATACCACCAGACTGCTGCACATAGTCTATTACTTCGTTTACTTTACTTCTGTCTGTGCTGTTATTTTTTACTATGTATATCAGTTTCCGCTTTTGAGCAGCATCGGCATGCTGTAGGGCATATATGAGCGGAAGGGTCATTTTTTTCTCTTTTATGTCTATACCCGTTGGCTTGCCTATGTTGTCTTGTCCGTAATCGAAGAGGTCATCTTTTATCTGAAAAGCAACACCTACCTTTTCGCCGAAGCTGCGAAACTTTTCAGCAGTTTCGTCATTGCTGGTAGTAGAGTATGCGCCCGATGCACATGCAGATGCAAGCAACGAGGCTGTTTTGGCCCTTATGATATCAAAGTACACTGCTTCATCAATATCCAGCTTACGGGCTTTTTCCATCTGCATCAGTTCTCCTTCGCTCATTTCCTTTACTGCTCTAGATGTCAGTTGCAGTATTTTAAAGTCACCATTATCTATAGACAGCAGCAGCCCTTTTGATAGTAAGTAGTCGCCAACCAGCACTGCTATCTTGTTTTTCCACAAGGCATTGATAGAAAAGAAATTTCTGCGCTTTACTGAATTATCCACTACATCATCGTGTACGAGTGTAGCAGTATGGAGCAGTTCTATGAGTGACGCTGCTCTGTAAGAAGTTTCATTGATAGTGCCTGCAATTTTTGCCGACAGGAAAACAAACATAGGGCGCATTTGTTTCCCCTTCCTCCTGATGATAAACCGCATGATGCGGTCGAGCATAGGATTGGTACTTTTTACACTTTCTGCAAACTTCTTTTCAAACAGGGCTAGCTCAGTGCCTATTACTTTGTTTACAAGTTCCATTGAAGGTTGGGCAATATTGGGTGTAAAAGTCGATATAAGAATTCTATTTATCACATATTTTTATTGATACCATCATTTGAAGGCAATAAAAGCATCAAAGAAGGGTTATTTTAGATAACGTGTTTTGTTTTTTGAGCATCGGGTCTATACCTTTGCTTAGTATATTAGTTTACGAAAATCCGTCATGTAAATTGTCGCTTATGCTCGCCAGAAAGTTTTTAATGATTACAGGAATAGCAGTGTGTATGGCAGGAGGCTTGTTAGCACAAGACAAAAAAGCTAAAAAAGAAAAGGATAAAGAACAACCCCAATCTGAAGCAGCTGCATCAGAAACACCCAAAGACATTACCCCAACTGGCTTGCAGTGGGCCAACCGCGACATGACCTATCATGGCAAAAACTATGATATCATGGATTCTGCTTACTACCCCAAATACAGGCTAAAGCAGTTTAAAAGATACATGGAGCATCAAGAAGCTTTCCCGCCCAAACCCCGCAATATGTGGGAGGCTGGCATAGGCTTTGGGCTGTATAATGTAATAGGTAATGTACCCACATTGATGCTGTGGCACAAAGGTGGTGGTGGTATTAATGTGAACGTACGCAAATCGCTGGGGTACATATTCTCTATGCGTGCGCAATATATATATGGCGTATCTAAAAATCTGGATCGTCAGCCTACTACTGGTTACGATGGACCGTATACTACATTCAACTATACACCCCTGCAAATGGCTACCGCTGCCAACCCTGCTGATGCCATATACAGGTCTTCCCGTACAGAGGCTTCACAGCTGAATATGGACCTGATGTTTAATGCTGGCAACATAAGTTTTCATAAGGCTCGCAATAAGATAGCCTTCTTTGGTTATGTGGGTCTGGGAGCGCTGGGCTATAAAACAAGGGTAAATGCACTGAACGATAAGTACGAGCAATATGATTTTGGCAGTATAGTAAAAGACCCTAATGGCAAAACAAAAGACATACGGAAGGAGCTGCAAAAGGGACTAGACAAGACCTACGAAACACCGGCACAGACCAATGGAAAATCGCAGATACTGGACAAAAAAACACTCGACTTTGCACCTAGCATAGGCGCAGGAGCGCAGTTTAGAATCAATAAACAATTCAACATACAGATAGAAGACCGATACACCTTCCCTGCTGATCCTTTCTTGGATGGTACCAGGTTTGGTCCTACCCTTGGCAACACAGTGAGTACCGGCAGATCGTCAGATGCTATCAACTATTTTTCTGTAGGTATCAATTACAACATTAGTAAGAAAAAATGCGTAGAACCCCTTTACTGGATCAATCCGCTGGATCATTCTTACAACGAATTGTCTTACCCCCGCCACATGATACTGCCTAATCCGGTATTGCCTGACAAGGACGAGGATGGCATAACAGACCAGTTTGACAAATGCCCCAAAACACCAGCAGGTGTAGTGGTAGATGCCCGGGGCTGCCCTATAGACAGTGATGGTGATGGTGTGCCAGACTACAAAGACAAACAGATGATAACACCTACTGAGTGCCAGCCAGTAGATGCCGATGGTGTGGGCAACTGCCCTTGCCCCGATGGCTGTAAGGAAATAGTAAACAACAACAATAATAATAACAACAATAACGGTAAAAACCCTTGTGGCAACATAGGAGCTGGTACGCTGCTATTCCCCGAAAAATCGAATAAAATAAATAAGGGAATGGAAATACAACTGGCTACACTGGCTGCGCAAATGCAAGCTAACCCACTGTGCAAGGTAGTTATCATGGGTGGTGGTAGTGGCAGCAAGCTAAAAGAGCAAAAATCGTGGGAGCATGTAAATGCTGTGATAGAGTACATGAGCGATAAAAACAGCATTGGTAGAGACCGATTCATATTCAAGTATGGTGAGGCGGGTGATGAAAGCATTGTCACTTATCGTCCTTCTAATGTGGATGAAGGTGGCGACTCAAATGTGCCACCACCACACCCTAATATAAAATAGCATTAAAACATGAGAGAAAAACTGGGTACATTTTGATAAGATGTGCCCAGTTGCTTTTTTAACATT
>JBIKKS010000235.1:0-4345 GCA_044360235.1 Flavipsychrobacter sp.
TATTGCTGAACACAAAGTAGGGTATTGCAGGTTGAAGTTCACAGTACGTCAGGAAATGCTCAATGGTTTCGGTATAGCTCATGGGGGTATATTGTTTTCTGTGGCAGATAGTGCCTTTGCTTTTGCATGCAACTCACGCGGATTACTATCTGTGGCGCTGGATGCTAATATTAGTTTTGTAAAGTCTGCAAAAGCAGGTGATATACTTACGGCAGAAGCAAAAGAACTACACTCAGGAAACAAAACAGGCTTTTATGACGTATGTATCACTAATGAACACAATGAAACTATAGCACTATTCAGAGGCACAGCATACAATACCGGTAAGCCAGTTTGTAAAGAGGAGTTTTTTTAATTTATACTGTATTTAATTTCATTACTTTTGTTGAACAAATAGCAGATTTTGTGATAAAAAAGATAATCATCGTCGTTCTCCTACTCGCCATTATAGGTGCTGGTGCAGGTATATACTTGTGGAACAAACCCCACCAGAAAGTAGAAGACCAAACAGCAATAATAGTTACTGCCAATAAACTGGCTGCCGACTATGCTGCCAATGAAAAGGCTGCCGACTCTACCTACCTTAACAAAGCCATACAAGTCAAGGGCACTGTAAAAGAAACCGAAACAAATGCCGACGGTGGACTGATGGTGATACTACAAACAGACGATGCCATGATAGACATACAATGCACCATGCGCGACAAAGGGGTGCAAGTAACTAAAAACACCGAGTTGTCATTGGTAGGTTTTTGCTCGGGTAGTGGTATCACTGGGGTATCGCTTACCGACTGCGTTATGAAAAACTAATAGTATAAACTCATACAAAGCATAGAAAATGAAAAAACTGATTTTGATGGCCGGTTTGGCAATGGTGGTAGCGGGTTGCTACAACGATAAGTACGAAGAGCTGTATCCTGCAGTAGGTACTGTAACCTGCGATACTATAAATGTTACTTACACCACAGACATCAAACCCATATTCACTGCCAAGTGCAACAGTGCTGGCTGCCACGATGCGGGTACTATGGCATCGGGTTACAACTTTACCACCCATGCAGGCACACAGCCTGCTGCGCTCAACGGGCGTATAGTGGGTTGTATCAATTGGGCTTCTGGCTTTAGCCCCATGCCCAAGGGTGCTCCCAAATTATCTGACTGCGACATCAAAAAAATCACCCGCTGGGTAAATCAGGGCGCGCTCAACAATTAGTCACATCAACGATTCAAAACATTATTAAAACAACACAAAAAGTATACACAATGAAAAAAATAGTTCTTACAGTAGCCATGCTCTCACTGGGTACTACTGCGCTCTTCGCACAAAAATACATGACCCGCACAGCACGAGTTACTTTTAATGCTACTGCCGATGGGTCTCCCGAAAAGATTGAAGCTATCAACAACGAAGCTGCCAACATATTTGATGGCAAAACTGGTGACGTGGTTTTTCAGATGCCTATCAAGAGTTTTAAGTTCGAACGTGCACTGATGCAAGAGCACTTCAACGAAAACTATATGGAAAGTGATAAATACCCAAAGGCTGAGTTTAAGGGTGCATTTGCAGATTTGTCGGGTATTGACTTAAACAAAGACGGCACTTATGATACCAAAGTGGCGGGTTTACTAACCATACATGGAGTGACCAATGAAGTGAAGGTGCCAGGCTCCGTGCAGGTAAAAGGCGGCAACGTGATACTAAAGGCAAAATTTGTAGTAAAGCTAGCCGACTACAAGGTAGCGATACCCGGCGTAGTGGCCGATAAAGTAGCCAAAGAGGCAAAAATAACCATAGAAAGCAGCCTTACTAAGAAGTAGTAGAGCAATATTATAATAGACTAATCACATACTATGCGCAAAATTTTATTGCTTTCCATTTCGTTGTTCAGCATGGCTTATAGTGGCTATGCACAGCAAGATGATCTGATGAAAATGCTGGACGATCAGCCGGAGAATAAGAAAAAAGAACCAGTAACGGCAACCTTCAAAGCTACTCGTATCATCAATAGTAGCAGTGTGGAGAATCTGGCTCATGGCGTACTGGATTTCCGTATTCTGCATCGTTTTGGCAGAATCAGCGATGGGTTAGACAACTCATTCGGTTTCGACAATGCTACTACACGTATAGGGCTCGATTATGGGGTCACTAAGTGGTTGATGATAGGGCTGGGGCACAATACATTGCAGAAGATCAATGATGGTTTTGTGAAGGTGCGTGTGAAGCAGCAATACCAAAATGGTTTCCCTATGACAGTGTCTTACTTTGCAGGTATGGGCATAGTGGGCGACAAAGCACCTACACTACCAGCGGGTCAGGAGTATTTTTACTCTCACCGCCTGTCTTATGCGCATCAGTTGTTGCTGGCACGCAAGTTCAGCAATAGGTTGTCGCTACAGTTGATGCCCACTATAGTGCACCAAAACCTGGTAGACAGCGCCAAAAGCTCCAATACTACCATAGCCCTGGGTGCTGGTGGCAGGCTGAAGGTAAGTAAGCGTATAGCCATCACCGCCGAGTATTACTACCGTATCAATAACACAGACATGCCGCACTTTGGTGCGCAGACATACAACTCACTATCGCTGGGTGCCGATATCGAAACCGGTGGACACGTGTTTCAGTTGTTCTTCTGCAACTCGCTGGGCATTACAGAGCGCAGTTTCATCACCCAAACCACCGATACCTGGGAGAAAGGACAACTACACTTTGGGTTCAATATCTCCAGGGTTTTTACGGTAGTGAAGCCTAAAGAATTCAAAGGAGGAGACAGTAAAGAATGGTAATAGATGCCATCATTTTATTATAGATACTTGTATTATTCCACAGACCACTCTTCATAGGGTGGTCTGTGTAGTTTGTAGACATAGGCACTGGGGTAGGATGGGCACAAAAAAACCGAATATTGCTATCCGGTTTTTTTAGTACTAAGTATCATTGTCAGGCCTATGCGCCCATTAATTTCTGAATCTTTTTGTCGAAAGCAGCTTTTGGAGCCAGACCCAATTGTTTGTCTATCACCTTGCCATCTTTTATAAACAGTACGCAGGGTATGCTAGTAACACCGTAGTTGATGCTAAGGTTGGGGTTTTCGTCCACATTTACCTTACCTACGTTTATTTTACCTTCATGCTCTTTGTGCAGTGCATCTATTGTTGGTCCTAGTGCCAAACATGGTCCGCACCATGGAGCCCAAAAATCGATAATTGATAACTTATCAGCTTTAAGCACCTCTGCTTCAAAGTTTGCATCTGTGTAAGTAGTTGCCATTGTTTATTTATTGTATTGTTTGTTTGAAATTGTTACACAAAGGTAATTCATTAAACCATGGTAGCTAAATAGAATAGCAAAATACCAGTATAACCTATCCACATACTGCTAACAATTTGTGGTAGTGTTAACAGCTGTGCTCATCATACTAAACCAGTTTTGAAAGCATAATTCATAAGCCCAAATCTATTTCTTAGGTTTAGTTTTTTTAAAAGTCTTTCTTTGGTGCCATCTACACTCTTAAAACTTATGCCTATTTTTTGTGCTATTTCTTCGTAAGTGTAATCTGTGCAACACAAACGCAATACTTCCATTTCCAAATCCGAAAACTCAGGTACGTTTATAGCGCCATTTATTACTGAATTCATGTATCTATTAGACACTAAATTGGAAAAGTATGTGCCGCTGTCATAAACAGCGTTAATTGCGGTTTTCAGATCTTCATAGTTACAATCCTTATGCAAATATCCATTTGCACCTTTTTTTATAATTCTGGCTATACACAATTCGTTATCTAATCCTGTAAAAACCAATAGTTTGGTTTCAGGCCATTTCTTTCTGATTCTAGACATAGCATCAAAGCCATTTATTTCAGGTAAAACAACGTCTAAAATACACACATCAGGAAGAACAGGTGCTTTTTCTAATTTCCCCAATAACTCACCCCCAGTTGCTGCTTCTATTATCAATTCAATTCTATCAGAATCATGAAAAAATTGCCTCACTCCGCACCGCAAAAAGGCATATTTTTCAGCATATGCTATTTTAATTTTATGAAAATTGTTCAATTTCATGTGATTTAGTTAATGGTGGTTAATAACAGTAATTATTTTATCAATAAGACTATTACATAAACTTAGGGTTTTTTTACCAATTTACATAGGGGTAAAAAACATAAAATTTTGTGTGTTTTACCCCTATAAGCCTATTTTTTGGCTATTTACCTTTATAGGAGGTTAATAAATACATTTTTTATCACTTAATTATCCCAAACCATATCGACTATGAATACATCAATAGAAACTGAAGTGCTGAAATACAACAGATTACAAATATTGAATAATCATCTGCATCATT
>JBIKKS010000237.1:0-4306 GCA_044360235.1 Flavipsychrobacter sp.
CTTCCATTCAGGATACTTAAATAGCTCGTCTACCATATTTACAGGTACTTGCATTATTTCGGCATTTTCCTCTACTATGGCTTTTATGCTACTCTTTTTGCGCCCCTGACAACAGTTTATAGCCATGGCACAACTCTGCCCAGGATACAGATGATATAAAAACACCTCTCTACCCTCTTCGTTTTGGCGTACTATGCGCAGCACTCCTTTAAGCACTACTGGCACAAATAGCACCTCATCGCCCGGCGACATCATAACAGTATCTCTTGCTATCTGTTTGGTGCGGGCATACCGAGCCAACTCTGCTACCAATAACGGGTCTGAAAAAATGGGATGAATCATAGTACGTAGAGATAATGACTGTTACAATAAACAATTACTTTTTTATAAGCCCTTCACATATATTGCCTGCTATGGCGGGTCCTTCGTAAACAAAGCCTGTATATACCTGCACCAGCGATGCACCAGCATCAAGCTTCTCCTGTGCATCAGCAGCGGTAAATATACCCCCAGATGCGATAATAGGTATACTACCCTTGCTGTGTGTGTGCAGGTATTTCACCACCTCAGTAGCTCGCTGGCGTAGTGGCGCACCACTTAGCCCCCCCATACCTATAGCATCAACTTCTGCCTTGGGTGTTGCCAACCCCTCTCTGCTAATAGTAGTGTTGGACGATACTATACCATCTATGCCTGTAGTACGCACTATATCTATTATGTCATCCAGTTGTTCGTTGGTAAGGTCGGGTGCTATCTTTAATAAAAGAGGTTTATTACCTGCTTTTTGTTTATTCAGTAGTTGCAATCTGTTGAGCAGTTGTGTCAACGGCTCTTTCTCTTGTAGCGCACGCAGCCCAGGTGTGTTGGGGCTACTTACATTTACCACAAAATAATCTACCACATCATACAACTGCACAAAACACTTTTCGTAGTCATCAGCAGCTTGCTCATTAGGAGTGTCCTTGTTCTTGCCTATGTTGCCGCCTATTATTATAGGCTCCTTTCTGTTGCGTAGCCTTGCTACTGCATCAGCCACACCACCATTATTGAAGCCCATTCGGTTGATAAGTGCTTTATCTGTTGGCAAACGAAACAAACGAGGTTGTGGGTTGCCGGGCTGAGCGCGAGGCGTAAGTGTGCCTATCTCTATAAACCCAAACCCCAAACACGCCAAAGGATCAATAAAACGGGCATCTTTATCAAAACCTGCTGCTAGACCTACCGGGTTCGGGAAGGTAATACCCCATATTGTACGCTCTAGCGATGGATGTTTTTTTACAAATTTACCCTTCAGCATATTGCGCACCATAGGTATGTTGTAAGCAGTGGTCAGGCGGTTCATTACCATGTAGTGTACCTTTTCGGCATCTACCCCGAATAGTATTTTGCGTATCAGTCCGTACATTTTAGTATTGTTGTGGCGCTTTATTGCCCTTGGTATAGCTACAAAGATACACTGGCAATTCTTGCATTTTTAACAAAAATAAGGGCCTCAGAAATCTAGTAAAGAGTAATTTAGCAAATCGTATGACTGCAAAAGCCTTTACAGTACTGTTTACATTATTATTTATTGCAGGTACTGCATGGTCACAGATTATACATGGCGAGGCACTGGATATGGATACCAAAGCCCCCATAGAAGGTGTGGAGATAGAAAATATCTACAACAATGTGCGTATCAGCACTATAACCGATGGGTCTTTTGTTATCTCAGCCGCATCAGGTCAGTTGTTGGAGTTCAGCAAGCCGGGGTACAAACTTACCAGAGTGCGCATACCACACGGATACGTACCATCGTACTTCCGCATCATACTGGAAAGAGGACTCACACCTAGGTCTGATATTTACGAAAAAAGCAACCGATACGACAACAAAAAAGACAGCATAAGATATAGAGAGATGTTTCAGCAACAGCTCGACTTTCCACGTATGTCTACATTCGAGAAAATCAAAAGTCCTTTCTCAGCCTTGAGTGCCAAAAACCGTATGACCTGGCAATTTCAGGAAGACTACAGCAACTTTGAAAAAGAAAAATATGTTGACTTCACCTTCAACAAAGACCTCATTGGCAAAATCACAGGTCTTACTGGCGACAGCCTTAGTAAGTACATGGTTCGCTTCCGCCCATCATATGAACAACTGCGCAGCATGAACGATTACACGTTCTTCACTTACATCAAAACAAGTGTGCATCGTTTCCGCACACCCAATCGCCCTAGAGGTATACAGTAACACCTACCCTATTGCTTGGCAGGTATACTCATCAGTATTTCGTATAGTTTGTAGCAGTCTTCGTACGTGTTGTACAGTGGCACTGGTGCTATACGTATCACATTAGGCTCGCGCCAGTCTGCTACTACACCGTTTTCGGTTAACACTTCAAATATTGCCCTGCCATCATCGCCAAACAGCATTGACAATTGGCACCCACGTTTTGCAGGGTCAGTAGGCGTTATTATTTCAAATTTCAGATGAGTTATTTGTCTTAACAAATACTCAATATAGCCCGTCAGGTGCACACTTTTGGCACGCAGAGCCGCCATACCCACCTTCTCAAAAATATCGAGCGATGCATTGTGCGCCACCATATTGAATACTGGAGCGTTGCTCATTTGCCAGCTAGCAGCACCTGCCTGAGGTATAAAACCCTTGCGCATCTTGAATCGAGTGCTTTCATCATTACCCCACCAGCCCGCCAACTTGGGCATATCGGGGTTGTTACCATGACGCTCATGCACAAATGCACCTCCCACACCACCAGGACCAGAGTTGAGGTACTTGTAGGTACACCAGCATGCAAAATCTACATTCCAGCTATGTAGCTGTAGTGGCACATTCCCTACAGCATGCGCCAAATCAAAACCACAAAAAGCCCCTACAGCGTGTGCAGCTTTTGTTATAGCTTCCAAATCAAAAAACTGACCAGTATAATAATTTACCCCGCCTATCATTACCAGAGCCAGCGAGTCGCCGGCTTCTTGTATGGCATCTAGTATATCTTGTTCTTCTATCAGGTGCGCTCCCTCTCTAGGGTATATCTCTATTATGGCATCATCCGGGTTGTAGCCATGCATACGCACCTGAGTTTCCACAGCATATTGGTCGGATGGGAAAGCGCCCGCCTCCATCAATATTTTGTACCTTCCGTTTGCAGGTCTATAAAAACTTATCATCAGTAAGTGCAGGTTTACAGTTAGCGCATTCATAGCCACTACTTCCTCTTTTTGCGCACCTACTACTGCCGCCAATCGCTGACTAAAAATATGATGGTAAGAAAACCAAGGATACCCCGCCCTGAAGTGCCCTTCTACTCCATGACGAGCCCAGTCGCGTAGCTCCTTATTCATCAGGTATTCTACGCTTTTGGGTTGCAGCCCCAGCGAGTTGCCACAGAAATATCGAACATCTTCACCGTTGTGCTGTGGAAAGTGAAAACGTTCTCTGAATGGAAACAAAGTATCCATTTGGTCTTGTATCTGGGCAAATTCGGGGGTAGTATCGTATACTGCCTGCATTTTATGTCAGTTTATTTGTGCAAAAGTAGCTATGCAACATGAAAAACCCACATAAAGGATAAAAGTTACGATTTGATTAGTAAATTTGTAATCTCATTCGCAATCCTTCTCTTAAAATCATGAATAAAATAAAACAGTTTTTGTCTTTTGCATTGATTGGTTTAGCATTGTCCTTATCGGCAAATGCACAAGAAAACTTAGTTCCACCTTTTGGGCTAGGTGTTAGAGCATGTCCCGATGGTATAGGTGTAAATGCACGTTATTACTTCAACGACAAAATAAATGTAGAAGGACAAATCAACACATCTGTTGGTACTAGAGGCGGCTCAGGCAAAAGCACTATGTATGGCATATTGTTACAGTACAATTTGATGATAGCTGGTCCTGACCTAAGGTTCTTTATGGGTGGTGGTTTTCATGCTGGTATGTGGCAACAAGAAAAAGACAAAGGTCAGTATCTGGGCACTAACGGACTTGACGGAGTGGCTGGTATAGAGTATACTTTTGCCAGAATTCCATTTAGTATTTCGGTAGATGTAAAACCTTCGCTTAACTATATTTCGGGTGTGACCTACTTTCCTAACAACAACTTAGGTTTTGGCATCCGTTATGTTTTTGGTGGATGGGCTTCGGTACCAGACCCTAAAGATGGCAGAGAATAACCTTTGAGTCAATTATCATACGCCTAATAATGCTACTCCGTATTAACCATTATAAGGACTAGCTTTTTTATTTAAATGTACGCTAGATGCAGTTAGCTTTGTAAATCTACTATCACCCTACCTTCAAAG
>JBIKKS010000238.1:0-4295 GCA_044360235.1 Flavipsychrobacter sp.
ATTACTGGAACAAAAGAGATAATTGTATAATGAGCTCGCCACTCCACATATTAAAAATGTACTGTTGCCAACCCTGTTTTCTCAATCGATTAGCAATCATGCAATTTATTTTTCTTTAGTCATGGTTGCTACAGTAAGTTCGGTATAACTAAGGGCGCAGATAATGGCAATTTCTGATAAAAAATAGGTTTTCCCGATAATGGTCAATGAAGGATAATATTTTATGATTAGTCCGAATGTTACTGCACAGTACAACAAGTTAGCGATGCCAATAAACCTGATAAAGGGTGAGAAACCCCTACTGACAAATAAATAACAAGCTGCGGAATAAACACACAATAAAACAGCTATTATAGAAAGGTAGGTAGCTATTGTAGTGGGCATGCCGAAGTACTCATTAAAACGAGGTACTAGAACAAATAGAAAAAATGCTGTGGTAAATGCTCCTACACTGTCTGTAAGGAACAATATCTTTTGTTTTTGGGCAAAATATTCTGTTAGTTTTTTCATGATTCATTTTAGTTAAGACTTAGATGTTATTCACTGGGGTGTAAGGGCGCGAGGCCACGTCCATGTATAACGGATAACAAGGCAAAGCAGTATAACTTCTGCCACTGCTCCCAATACCATGTGTATCTAGGCGACACCTGCTAGGTTGAACAATGTATAGGGAATGTAAATAGTGGCCACAATCATGTTTGTCCAGCGATTTGGATTAGGTGGCAGGGCAACAGAAAGGAATATCATGAGCGCGGGTATAGTCATTGAAATGAGGGCTATCAAAAGAAATTGTTGCGAAACATTGAATACAAAAACCTTGTCCACTAACATGTCTTTTAGTGAACCGGGCATGTAGAGGTGAAAATAGTCGACATAAATGTAGAGGAACATAATACTAGTCCAGAGTGCGGCTAGCTTGAGGTTTACATTGATTTTGAAGTCTGTAAATTGGTGTTGTGGTGTGATTGGTGTGTTCATAAAATATTGATTAAAAGTTATATCCGAAATGTAAACCTGGTTCTCCGATAATGAATTTTGACCATTTATCGTCTAGCTGTCTGAAACCATCTGGCAAAATAGTATGATAAGCACGGTGGGTAATGGCGAGAGAAGGTTGGATAAAAAATCTGTCGTTAAAAAGCTTGATGTGATACCCAATACGGTAGGTGTTGAATATTTGAAAACCTTTGTCGATTTTGCTGCCCTTGTTGTTGATAAAAGATTGCCAAGTGGGCATTACATTCAATTCTGCATACAGGCCTTTACGCAAAAATCGTTGGTAAGCTAGTGATACGCCATACTCACGAACGTAACCAGGGAATTGTTCGTGGGGTTTTCCGTAAGATTTTTTTAAGAATGGGTGAATGCCATTGGGCCATGCATACTTCCAGGTTTTGGGCTCTAACGTAATTACATCTTTTGGTGTAATGCGATAGCCAAAATTGAGTTGAAAAAAGTTGGGGCTATTAGTAGTGGCGAAATTGCCCAATAAAAATAGCGTGCTACCTATGAAGCATCGTTTGTATGTGCTATCTGTAGTAGCATATTGTGCTTTGAGGTGGCGGGTGCTTGTGAATAAAAAGACAAGACCAATGACTAAAGTTTTCTTTTGCATATCTATACTATTGATAGTAGAATGATATTGCAAAAGTAGATTGGCGAACTGCCTTAACTCGTTCACTTAAGTTAAGAAATACGTATGAGGACGTTGAACCAATAAGCACTAACGAGTAGGCTATATGTCGCCCTATTTTTAGATCTTTTTTTCAAGAATTCTTGCTCTTAATCTGCTTAATGACTGTGGCTTGATGCCCAAATAACTGGCTAATTGGTGTTGTGGTACACGCTGAATAAGGTCGGGCCTTTTTTCTATTAGGTTGAGGTATCGCTGCTCTGGTGAGGACGTCTTAAATGCGTCAAAGTCTACTTGTTGTTTGGCTAACAATTCTTCGGATAATATTCTGCATAGGGTATCAAATCTTGGGAATTTACTGTTTACTTCTGCTCCCATATCAGCATCTGAGATTAATAGTATACTATCTTCGATGCAGTTTACATAAAAATCAGATGGAGTATTGTTTATGACACATGGGGGTGTCAATCCTTCTAATTCGGTGTAGAATGCGGTAGTTTTTTCTTCGCCATCTATGACATAATAGGTGCGCATACAGCCATTTATAACAAAGTAGCTATTTTTTGTTTTCTGTCCTTCTTTGAGTAGTATCGTTCCTTTCTTGATAGCGTGGAATAAGTCTAATGAAAGTAATGCGTTCTTCTCTTCGTCTGTAAGAGCGATGTATTTTGATAAAAAGCCAAATAATACGTCATGCATTGTTATGTGTTATTAGTTCATTGCCTTCTGTTGCAGTTGCCTCAAAGGTGCTGATAACGGGCGACGCATTGCAGAAGGCACGGCAATAGGGATGATATAGAAGCACTAAAAGTACAAAGGTAAAACTGAAAAATGATTGGTGGATTTTGTTGGTTGGACTACAGGCCCTGCTTCGTTCAGTACAGATGCCCCAAAGAAGGAATAGTAAAAGTTGTTTATTTATCTTATGGTCGAAAGCCATAGTGATGTTATGATAGTATGTATTTTGAATTCACGATTGTTGGGCCTGGTTTCATGATGTTTTTTTATTTTCTCGCACCTTCTTACAAATTACTCTTCAATCAACCTGCTATTTTTTTTGAGTGAATATTTTTTTACTACAACAAATCCATGCATCATAAAAAAGTGAAATTAGGGTCAGATCTTCTAGCTTCAAAGTGTAATTAGGAAATTTATGTTCACAACTGCCCCTACTGGCAGATGTCACTTCTATAATTATGGTACAAAAAATCTTTAGAAAAGTGAAGCTGTAAAATGTATTTTGATAATACTAAACATAATCACTTGCTATGTATATAATGCTACTTGAAACGTGCACTTGCAAGGCAATTTATGCTTCCCGACTTTTTGCTATGTGGTTACACTAACTACCGTATAATAGCATAAAACATATAAATAATTCAGTGTGCAACTATTTTAATTCAATAACAAATAATTAAGAAAATGTCTTCGTAAAACACTAAAAAATTATAGTATAGTAATAAATAAAGTAGATTAAAATAATAATATAGATAAATATTTTATTCTTATATTGTTCATTGCTAAGACAATAATCACACAAAAGTAATGTTGTAGTATGCTTTTCACAATAAGATTTGTATATGTTTGTAAGCTAAAAGGTCTGTTTATGTCTTTATTTTTACAAAAGAAGAATGTTAGAATCGCTGTTTGTGCTTTTGTGTTTTCTATTTTTCAATTGTATGCTGGTCTATTACATGCCCAGTTAAGTATTACCAGCAATTCACCGTTTACCCAAAACTTTAACGGTATGGGTAGTTCATCATTCGCATCATGTCCCACTGGTTGGAGGATAGGAGCAGCAGCGTATTTTAGTGCTGCCACATCTGTAACCAGAGCTGGTGGTACTACCGGCACAAGTGCATTGACAAGTTCATCGTCTGGTGGTGCATATAATTTTGCGGATGGTGTTAATTCCTCCTCTACTGATAGAAGTTTAGGTATTCTCAACAGTAGCTCTTACCTGAGCCCTACATACATACATCTTCTAGTAACAAACAATACTGGTAGTACAATTTCAGGTTTTACAGTATCATTTGATTATGAAAAATATCGTGAAGGTGCACGAGATTTTGATATGGCTTTTGAGTCTAGTACTGATGGTTCCACTTATAGTTCTATTTGGCTTGTTGGTGCAGAACACTATCCAGCAGATGCAACAAACAATGTAATTAATCCATCTACAACAGTTAGTAAAACAGTATCAATAACAGGTATTTCATTGGCTAATGGCGCTAGCTATTATTTGAGGTGGTCCTTAACTGGAGTAGGAGGTAGTACAAATGGTCAGGCTATAGGTATAGATAATTTTAGTATTACTGCGTGTAATACACCCATTGCATATAATGTAACTGGTACTGGTACTTATTGTTCAGGAAGTAGTAGCCCAGAGATTGGTTTGTCAAACTCACAATCAGGAGTAAACTATCAGTTATATAACGGTGCTTTTCCTGTTGGTTCTCCGGTTGCTGGCTCTACAGGCAACCCAATATCATTTGGTTCTCATTCAGTTGCTTCAACATATACTGTGCTTGCTACAATAGGTGCTTGTTCAGCATCAATGACAGGTAGTGCAATACTAACTATTAATCCTTCACCTGTTATAGCATTTAGTCCATCATCTGCATCATTTTGCGAATCAGGTTCTGGAGTTGCTATTACTGCA
>JBIKKS010000240.1:0-4264 GCA_044360235.1 Flavipsychrobacter sp.
TGAGCTCCTAACGAATGTACACAATGTATGAAAAAAATAGAAAATGAATGTTGCTAGTTGTGGTAGGACGTATCAGCCATATATCTCTATATGAATGTCTTTTTTGTCGTAGCCCATTCTGAGTATGCGTTCTCGGGCTTCGTCTACCATATCACGCCAGCCACACAGCATAAACGATGCTGGCTGCCGCTGGCTGCATAGCTGCTCGTAGATGTCGTGTACATAACCGGTGCTGCCCTGCCATTGCACGCGCGATAGGGTGGGCAGGTAACGGAAGCCGGGTATCTGTGTTTCCAGTTGGCGCATTTCGTCATAGTACAGCAGGTCGCTCTGGGTGCGGGTACCAAACACCATATTTACTTTATATCCTTCTAGCTTGTGGTGTGCTATATAGTGCAGCATGCTGCGAAACGGCGCTATGCCCGTGCCTGTGCAGATAAAAAAGTGTTCTTTTTGTTTTTCCTCAGGCAATACAAAAATGCCATGAGGCCCACGAAGTGTGAGTGTGCTGCCTTCTTTTATGTTTTCGAATATGTACTTAGAGCCGCCAGTGCCGCCCTCCACGTGTACTATAGCTAGTTCTATCTCATTGCCACCATCGGGTGCAGAGGCTATGCTGTAGCTGCGCCAGCGTTTGTTGCGCTGCTCGTGTATGGGTAGGTCCAGTGTCACAAACTGACCGGGCTTAAACATAAATGACTCGGTTTCGGGCAATGTCACCCACAGGCGGCGCGTGTTGTGCGTAGCCTGCTCTATTCGGGTCACTATTCCTTTTTGCCAGTTGGGTAACATATCTATTGATAAAGGTACACATTTTTGCCCTGCGGGTGTATAGATGGTGGTAATAGGGGGATATGTGAGGGAAGGATTAAATAATAATATTCACCCCAACAACAATTATCACACTCATCCGTTTATGATGTATCACCACACCAAAACCTATGAGAGCACTCCTCCTGATACTGGGCATAACTTTGCTATCTATCACCACAGCTTTCTGCCAAAACTTAGTGCCCAATCCTGACTTTGAAAAATATAATGACTGCCCCTATTGGGTGGCAGGTCCAGGAGGTATGCCAAAACATATTGCATACTCCGATAATTATTCGTTATTTCCTACTGTTTTGGATTGGATATCTCCATTGCAGATTGGGTCACCTGATTATTTCCACGTTTGCGATACCACTCCTTTCGGACATGGTGTACCAGCAAATACAATTGGCTATCAGCCTGCCAGAACGGGCAATGCCTATACAGGTATTTATTTGTTTTTAAGATCACCAGGATATTGGGACGATTATAGAGAATATATTGAAGCAAAGCTAGTTTCTCCGCTGCAATCAATGCATACTTACTATATTAGCTTTTATGTCAATTTGGCTGCATCCGCCCAGTCACTTGCGTATGGTACAGTTATAACAACAGATAAGGTAGGTGCTTATATATCTGACACAATGGTAAATGCTATTTCTGGCACTATTGTACCTCAACTCACCAAGCCTGTAACAATACGCAACACCCCAGGGAAGTTTATAACCGATACCAGTGGCTGGACAAAAATAGAGGGTACCTATACTGCGCAGGGTGGCGAAGAGTGGATAACACTGGGTCACTTTAACGATGGCGAGCCTATGCAAGACTCGTTTATGTTTTCGGTAAGAGATTCGGTACACAGCAATGATTCATTTGTGTATTGTTATGTGTATATAGACGATGTATGTGTGATGGATATAAGTGATAGCAGCCGGCACGTAAGCGATACTACGTTTTGTGCCACAGCATATCCGGTGCAGCTTACGGGCAGCGTAGCGGGCACACAATACCTGTGGAGCACTGGTGCTACCACCAGCAGCATTAGTGCCACCAAGCCCGGGCTATACTGGCGGCTCACCACCGGCGACTGCCTCTACCATACAGATACCTTCAGGCTACATGCTACACCCAGCGCACTGCTGGGCGGCGACACCACTGTGTGCCGAGATGTGCCCGCTTTGCTAGGTACACCACAGTACGGCACCACCTACCTGTGGAGCACCGGTGACACCACTTGCTGCCTGTCGCCCACCTATACCGGGCAGTATGCCGTAACGGTAAGCAACTACTGTGGCACCACCAGCGGCAGTGCCTATGTGCGGGTAGTATGGCCCTGCGAAAACTGCCTGGCCGTGCCCAATGCATTTACCCCCAATGGCGATGGCATCAACGACCGGTTTACCCCCGGCATAGTATGCCCTCTGCAATATTATCGCTTGCGCCTATACAACCGGTATGGCGAGCTGGTGTACGAAACCACCAGCACCAGCGATGGCTGGGACGGCACCCTAAGGGGTACGCCCCAAGGCATAGGGGTGTATACCTACTACATAGACTACACCACACTGCTGCCCAATGGCTCGCCTAGCAAAATGATAAAAGGAAATGTGTCACTGATAAGGTAGTGATGTGGCAGTGGGTAGAAGGAGGTCTGCTATCTAATGCGGGTAAATGACTATCTTTAAAGCTAAATTTTGATATTTTGTATTTTTCTGAGTTTGGTTTCGATGATGACCTGATGGATGGCATAGATGCCATGGGCTACGAAACAGCCACCCCTGTGCAAGAGCAAGTAATACCCCACATAATAGCCGGCAGAGACATAATAGCCGCTGCCCAAACAGGCACGGGCAAAACAGCTGCCTTCCTGCTACCAGTGCTGCACAAGCTACTATCGCAGCCGCACGACGAGCATTCTATAAACGCACTAATAGTAGTGCCTACCCGCGAGCTGGCTGTGCAAATAGCCCAAACACTGGAGGGGATAACGTACTACACCTCTATCAGCTTTATATCGGTATACGGTGGCACAGGCGGAGCCCTGTTTGCTGCCGAGCGCAAGGCGCTGGAAAAGGGCGCTGATATAGTGATATGCACACCGGGGCGCATGATATCGCACCTGAATATGGGCTACGTGAAACTAGATGGTCTGCGCTACCTGATACTAGATGAGGCAGACAGGATGCTGGATATGGGTTTTTATGAAGACATCATAAAAATAATATCGTATCTGCCCGCGCAGCGGCAAAACCTGCTGTTTTCGGCAACTATGCCACCGGCTATGCGCAAGCTAGCCAACACCATACTGAAGAACCCCGCCGAAATAAACATAGCCATATCTAAACCGCCAGAGCAGATAGCCCAAGGGGCTTTTGTGGTGTATGAGCCACAAAAAATACCGCTGGTAAAGTATGTGCTGGAGCAAAAAGAATTTGGTAGTGTACTGATATTCTGCTCTAGCAAGCTGAGTGTGAAAAAGCTGTACGAAGAGCTGCGCAGGGCTAAGTTTTCGGTAGGCAATATACAGTCTGACCTAGAGCAAGATCAGCGCGAGCAGGTATTGCTGGACTTCAGAAGCCGCAAGCTGAAAATAATAGTAGCTACAGACATACTGAGCCGAGGCATAGATATAGAAGACATAGACCTGGTAATAAACTACGACGTGCCACACGATGGCGAAGACTACGTACACCGCATAGGGCGCACGGCACGTGCGGCTACCAAGGGTACTGCCTATACGTTTGTGACAGACAAAGAGTTGTACAAGTTTCAGAAGATAGAAAAGCTGATAGGCACTGATGTGCCCCGCCAAGTAGTGCCAGAGCAGTTTGGCCCTGCACCTACCGAAACCACTGCATCAAAATCGAAGAGTAGTAACAAAAAACGCAAGTTCAAACGTGGAGGCACTGGTAAGCCCAACCAAGGTGGTGGTGCATAGCACCTATACTTACAAACACAAAAAAGCCGCAATCTGATATAGATGCGGCTTTTTTAATAGTATAAAGAATAGTATTATGCTAGTTTTTCTACTTGCATATAGTTCAGTTCTACTGGTGTAGCCCTGCCAAATATTTTTACTACTACTTTCAGTTTTTTCTTTTCGTTGTTTATTTCCTCTACAGTACCGTTGAAGTCGTTGAATGGGCCATCGATGATTTTCACTGTTTCGCCTATTATGTACGGATCTGCGTAGCCTATACCCTGCTCGCTCACCTCGTCCATTTTACCAAACATTTTGTTCACCTCTGCCTTGCGCAATGACGTAGGATGATCTTTGCCCAAGAAGTGAATAACGCCCGTTACATTTTTTACAGTGTGTATGATATCGTCGGTAAGTTTGCCGTCATTAGCTTCTAGCAATATATAACCCGGAAACAAAGTTTTTTCGCGGAGTACTTTTTTGCCATTCAGCACTTTAAATACCTTTTCTACGGGACACAATATCTGTACC
>JBIKKS010000241.1:0-4262 GCA_044360235.1 Flavipsychrobacter sp.
TTATAAAATAAGTAATAATTTGAACGAAGATAAAGCAATAAAAGCAGCAGTGAGCAAGTATTAAGCACTGACCAACTGTGCTACCTGCTGTATGAACTGCTGCCGAGGTATCATAACGGCACCTAAGCTGTGTAAATGAGCGGTGTAGACCTGACAGTCGATAAGCTGAATGCCCTGCTGCTGTAGCCGCTGCACCCAGTGAATGAAGGCAAACTTGCTGGCATTGCTGACGTGGCTAAACATACTCTCGCCAAAAAAGACCTTGCCAATAAGCACACCATAGAGCCCACCTACTAACTGCCCATCTTGCCAAGCCTCGGCTGAATGGGCGTAACCGGCATGGTGTAACTGTGTGTAGGCTGCAATGATGTCTTCTGTGATCCAAGTGCCATCTTGGCCAGGGCGTGGTGTGGACTGGCAAGCTGCTATGACAGCAGGAAAAGCAGCATTGGTAGTGAACTGAAACCTGCCAGAGCGTAAGATGGTTTTCATACTACTGCTGACACGTAGCTGCGGCGGATAGAGCACAAAACGAGGATCGGGCGACCACCAGAGTATGGGCTCGTCGTGGCTAAACCAAGGGAAGATACCTGAACGATAGGCAAGGAGCAGCCTCTCGACAGATAAATCTCCACCCACTGCCAGCAGCCCGTCTTCATCGGCATGGTGTAGTTGTGGAAACAATAAATCGTTGTTGAGGAGGTGAATGCTCATTAGAGTGCAAAAATGGGGGATTTGGGTGAATGAATGAAGTGGTAGGTGGTTTTGCCGGTTATTTGCCGGTTGTTTCATGGGTTTTGAAGGATAACTCGTTGATAATCAATACTATTCATTTTTCCGGTAGCCTTCGCGTAAAGCTATGGCGACTGAAAGGTATGTGGGCATTTTCCGGTTGGGGGGTGTCTGAACCACTGATTCATCTGACTGATTTGATTTTCAGGATATGGGTAGTATGGGTATTGAGGTTTCATTGTCATGTTTGATTTATTATTCATTTCTGTAGCCGTCGCTAAATAGCTATGGCTACTAATAGGTTTTGCCGGTTTTTTGCCGGTTAATTTTGTGTTTTTTGATGTAACTCATTGAATATCAATACTATTCACTTTTCCGGTCTGTATGCATTTGCTGGTGGTTTTTGTCTGAACCACTGATTTATCTGATTCTTTTGATTCACATGAAGTGGGTTGATATACTGGTGCGCTGTAGTCATATTTGGTTTATTTTTCATTTCCAGTTTGCCGGTTTGTTGCCGGTGTTTTAATGTATTTTGGTACGTAAGTAGTTGATTATCAATGCTATTCACTTTTCCGGTATGTACGCATTTTCCGGTAGTTTTTTGTGGTGAGGTGCGGCACACACTGAGGAGTGTGGGGTGCTGTGACAATGATTGCTGTTATGCTTAGTGAAATTATATACTGACATAATGATAGTGGGGTTTATAGGGTAATGGATAAATAGACTGTGCTCTACTGATGCCGCAAAAAGTGCGCCAACTTATGCCAAAACAGGTGTAGCAGTGATTAAGATATCCACAATTTGAGATGTGGTGTTTACTGCTCAATGGCTTCATTTTGCTTGCGCAAGTCAGCGTGACGCTGACGGAAAGTGAGGACGAGGCGAGATGCCTCGACCAGATGGGGTGGTTTTTCGTTTGGCATTGCCTACCGCTATGCTATTGCGCCCCTTTGGGGCTGGATTGTAAATTGCACTGGTGAAAAATGTATATTTACGTCGGTCGGAAACCGACAACCATGCCTGCCGTAGGTACAACCTACGCCAAACTGGGTTTTGTGCAGACATTTGACAATTAAAAACATACAGGCAGAAAAGAGAAAACAAAAATGAAATTGACTATAGGTAAATCTGATTTGGGTACATTTTCAATTGTTTTGCTTTTTGGAGCATGCTTTTTTTGCTTTTATGCGTTCCTATTTAAGGCAATCATGGTTTCTTCTTTTCCAGACAGCGAAACCTTGTGTAGATGGGATGCTGGTGTGTATAGAAGTATTATGCTTAATGGATACACCTACGATGATCCACGAGCAAATAATTCAGGTTGTTATATTCTTTTTCCGCTTATCTGGCGCTGGTCGCACCTGGGTGTAATGGGCATTGGTGTGCTAAACTATATATTCTTTGCTGCCGGGTTTACGCTTCTTGCTAAATTGTGCAAAATATCACTTGCCGATAAACTAATTTGGCTGTCTGTACCTACGGTATATATAATGTTTATTCCATACACAGAAGCATTATTCTTTCTACTTATGACCCTTACATTTTGGGGCATTGTTACGAAAAATCGTTGGTTACTTTGGAGTAGTTTATTCTTAGCTGCACTTACACGTGCTACTGCATTGTTCTTGTTGCCGTCACTGCTGGTAATGGAGTTGGTTTGTAATAACAGTAGATTTTGGTATAAGGTAGTATGGTTGTATTGCATAGATTATGCGGCGCCAATAATTGCAGGAACTGCACTTTTTGTCTGGTATCAGCATCATGAAATAGGGAAATGGTTTGCTTATTTTATTCAGCAGCGCAAGTATGAAGGACATGAATTCAACTGGCCCATTCTTCCTTTTTCCAGCATGGAAGGATTCCGCAATCTATGGATTAGCGGACTTGCGTTATTTTGTTGCTTTATATCTATAATTCTTGTTGTAAAGTATTTTATCAAATGGCTTTTGAGGAATGCACCCGAACCAAATAAGTTATTGGTGCTATCTGCAATGTTTCTGGCGATAACTTTTTTCAAAACAATGTTTTACAACCCTACCTGGGGAACACTCACTACACTTACCATTGGCATTAACAGGTATGTGTTTGCTACGCCGTTCTTCTTTGTGCTATTGCATTATTTCACTAAAAGGGAAGTACCATATAAGCCTCGGGATTATATGCTTGTATTTATTTTATGCAATATAGTCTGGTTGAGTTGTGGTGCTTACGTACACATAGTATCCTATTTGTATTTTTCAGTTTGTACAGCTATTGTTTTTCTTTACATGCAGATGGCCGATAAAAAGCAAACTTGGCCGCCAATGTTGATAATGGGTGTGAATATGATATTCCTGATCATAATGTTTCAGCAATATCTGGCAGACTTGTATCTGGATTGATGGTCGACTATATTCTGTTTACGCATTGCTAAGAAATAATGAATACATTCTGACCTATTTTTTTACATTTTTCTGTGCTGCCAAATCTCTAAATTGGCTTGCTATTCGCAGTTTTGTCTACTTGAAAAGAAGTAAAATAATTCGGCCGTTGGTCTTATTTTCTGACCAACTACCTCGTGCTGGACAGGGGAAATGCGATTTGCAATATTAAAGTTCCATAAATCCAAACCTGTTTTCAACACGGTGCTGTACATGTTATCTTCCGTATGTGCACATGATTTGGCTTTTAAACAACTACCGTAAAGATACATAAGTATTTTTCCTCTACATCTTTGCTGTTTTTTATTCTGCTATTACTCAGTGTGATTTTCCCTGCTCGAGGTTGTTGGTCAGAAAATAAGACCAACAACGGCGGAACTCCTTTTTTTAATGATTTTATGGTGCCTTTTGATGTCTCTTGTTTGTCTGTTTTTCCCTCATTTCGCGAGATTGCCACACCCCGAGGGCTGGCGCACAGGGCTAGACTCGGTGTTCGAAATGACACTCATTTTGTGGAGTGTTTTAGTGGTTTGGGTGATTTGGTTTGTGAGAGAAAGCCGCTCACTGCCCCGCAAGTACAAGCGAGTGACAGAATGCCCGATGATGAGAGTGCTGTGGCTGGAGGCATAAATAATAGTGATGTGTGGATGCGTTTTTTAACGAGATGGTGGGTTTTTGATTATACTTTTATTAACAGCATTTGACCTACATTTGTTATGACTATACATAATCTATATGTTGCAATTCATGAAGAATAAAATTTTGATTCCGTTACTGGTGGCTGGTGCATTGGCGGCATTTTTCTCGTTCAGGTACGTAAAGGCTGGTGGGAGATCGTCGTATGAGCGGAGGGCACTGGTGATAGAAACTGTGATGAAGACGATACAGGCAGGACACTATGAGGCACGACCGATAGATGATAGCTTCTCGGCAAGGGTATATAAGGGTACAATAAGTGCATTTGACGGGGAGAAGCTCTACTTTACCCAGCAGGACATAAACAAGCTGAAAAAGTATGAATACCTGATAGATGACCAAGTGAAGGTGAATAGCAGTGAGTTTTTTGATACGCTGGAGGCGATATACCTGCGGAGAATGGCTGCAAGT
>JBIKKS010000464.1:0-4237 GCA_044360235.1 Flavipsychrobacter sp.
CTTTAACAGATGTGGCAGACTCGGCTACTACTAAAGTGACTATCAATGTTATTCCTACTGCAGTTACAGTAGCTGGTGGTGGTGGCTTCTGTGGAGCTACTACACTTACTGCCTCAGGCGGTGTAGGTGGTTCTATATTTTATCAAGGCACCACGTCTAATGGCACATCTACTGCTACATTGTCTTCTTCTGAGGTAGTATCTGCTACAGGTACTTATTATTTCAGAGCAAGGTCGGCTGCTGGTTGCTGGGGTACTCAAGGTAGTGCTGCTGTAACTATTGATGCGTTACCAGCTACAGTTTCCATATCTGGCGGCGGAACATTCTGCGGTAGTGCTACTCTTACAGGTACGGGTGGTGCTGGTGGTACTATTTTCTTCCAGGGTGCTACATCTGGTGGTACTTCCACAGCTACAGGTGCTGTAGGTACAGCCACAGCAACTGGTACTTATTATTTCAGATCTCGCTCGCCAGTAGGTTGTTGGGGACCAGAAACAAGTGTTGCAGTAACTATCAATCCACTTCCGGCTGCTGTTACGGTATCAGGTGCGGGCACATATTGTGGTAGCAAGTTGTTGATTGCCTCTGGTGGAGCAGGTGGAGCATTTTATTATCAAGGAGCTACATCTGGCGGTACATCTATAGCATCACCATTTGGAACTGCATTGATAACAACATCTGGTACTTATTATTTCAGATCTCGTACTTCATTAGGATGTTGGGGACCAGAGGGTAGCGCAAATGTTACTATCAATCCAATACCTTCTGCCGCACCTTCTAATAACAGCCCGATATGTGTAGGTGGTACAGTTACCTTGAGTGCAAACCCTGGTGCAAATACAAGTGTGTTTACTTGGAGTGGACCTTCTCTGGTAGCTACTACAGGTGCAACAACTACCGCCAATCCTTCTACAAGTTCAGTTTACTCATTAACAGTAAGTGATGGTTCTGGAAATGCTGGTTGTAGCCCCACTACTGTATATACTACTTCTGCTAGCGTTATCTCCGCTCCCGTTGTAACCAGCATATCTGCTTCTACTTCGTTCTTGTGTGCGGGTGCACCTATTACATTCACTGCGGGTACAGTAGCTGGTTCTGGTACTTTAAGCTCATACAATTGGACGGGTCCTAACGGCTACACCGCTACTACAGCTACTAACAGTGTAGTGTTTACTCCTACTACATCTGCCGCTACTGGTGCTTATTCTGTTACAGTTACTTACCCTGGTAATGGTTGCACCAGCACTCCAGTTGCTACAGCTCCTGCTGTTACTGTTAATGCTAGACCTACTATTGCAGGTATAACAGCTTCTACCTCTTTGTTGTGCATTGGCACAGATTTGACTTTGACTGCTGGTGCTGTAACAGGTTCTGGTTCTTTGCTTTCTTACAATTGGGCTGGACCTAACGGATTCACAGATGTTACAGCTACCAACACGTCTACACTTATGACTACCACCACTGCACAAAGCGGTGTGTACTCAGTTAGTGTTACTTATCCTGGTGCAGGTTGCAATAGCACCATCTCAGTAGTATCACCTGCAGTTACAGTTAATCCATTGCCTACAGTAGCTGGTATTACACCATCATCAACCAACATATGTGCTGGGTCAAATCTGGTACTTACTGCTGGTGCAGTTACTGGTAGTGGTTCACTTACTTCATACAACTGGAGCGGACCAAACAGTTACTCTGCTACTACTGTAGCCAACAATGTTACGTACACTGTTCCTAACGCATCGGCTTCGGGTGTATATTCATTGTCTGTTACTTACGCAGGTACAGGTTGTAATAGTACATTACGTACTACAAGTCCTGCCGTTACGGTAAATGCCGTACCTACGGTTGCTTCGATTACTCCATCTTCTAATAATTTGTGTATCGGTACGCCACTCACACTTACAGCTGGTGCAGTTACAGGCAGTGGTACAGTTACTTCATACAACTGGACTGGTCCTAATGGCTACAGTGCAACAACTGTTGCTAACAGTGCAACATTTACTCCATCTACTACAGCAGCTAGTGGCAACTACTCACTAACAGTTACTTATGCAGGTACTGGTTGCAACAGCACAATGCGTGTTACTTCTCCTGCAGTTACGGTAAATGCTGTGCCAACCGTGGCAAGTATTAGTACATCTACTAATAATATGTGTGTTGGTTCGGCATTGATATTAACAGCTGGTGCTATATCTGGTACAGGTACTTTAGTTTCTTACAACTGGAGTGGACCTAATGGATATAGTGCTACAACAGCTGTAAATACAGCAACACTTACGCCAACAACTACAGCAGCAAGCGGCAACTATTCTGTGTCTGTGACATATGAAGGTACAGGATGTAATAGTGCTACAAGATCGACATCGTCGGCGGTGACAGTTAATGCATTACCTACAATAGCATCAATTACTTCTTCTTCTAACAACTTGTGTGTAGGCACTCCTGTTACATTTACAGCAGGTTCTGTAACTGGTACTGGTTCTCTTGTATCTTACAACTGGTCTGGTCCTAACAGTTTCAGTACTACTACTGCTGTAAACAATACTTCATTTACTACTACTACAGCCGCTCAGAGTGGTGTGTATACGCTTTCTGTTACCTACCCAGGTACAGGTTGTACTAGCAACGTTGTCACAACTTCACCTGCAGTCACAGTAAACGATCTGCCTAACGTTGCAAGCATTACGGCATCTACTACTCAAATATGTACAGGTTCTACTATTACGTTTACAGCAGGTGCTGTAACTGGTGCTGGTGCTCTTGCATCATACAACTGGACTGGTCCTAATAGTTTCTCTACTACCACTACCAGCAACTCTACTGCAGTGTCAACAACAACGACAGCACAAAGTGGTATTTACAGTTTAACTGTTACATACCCTGGTACTGGTTGTACCAGCAATAAGGTTACTACGCCTACTATTACAGTTAACAACATACCGTCTGTAACGAGTCTCAACCTTTCTGCTACTACTCTTTGCGCAGGTTCTGTCCTTACACTCAATAGTATCGGTGCTACTGGTACTGGTGGTGTTGTTTCTTACAACTGGTCTGGTCCTAACGCTTATGCCAGCACTTCTGCTACTGCATCTCAGACTTACACTTTACCGGGCGTCTTAGCTACTGGTGTATACAGTCTCAATGTTACTTATCCTGGTACTGGTTGTACCAGCAATACTGTAGCTTCTTCACCACTTACAGTTAATGCTACACCTATAGTTTACAACATCACAGGTGGTGGTGCCTATTGTGGTGGTGGTTCAGGTGTGCCAGTAGGTGTTTCTAACTCTCAAATCGGAGTAAATTATCAATTATACCGTGATGGCGCAGCTATTGGTAGCCCTGTTGCTGGTACAGATGCTCCGTTAAGCTTTGGCTTACAGACAGTGGTTGGTACTTATTCAGTACAGGCTACTAACACAGCTAACTCTTGTAATTCCAATATCACAGGAACTACTGTCATATCTACAAGTTCTTCTCCCAATGCTTATTCAGTAACAGGTGGTGGTACTTATTGTGAAGGTGGCACTGGTTTTGCTATTGGTCTTTCTGGTTCTGATGTCGGAGTTACCTATCAGCTTTACCGTGACGGTGTTACTGTAGGTAGTTTCGTTACGGGTACTGGTGCTGCTCTTAGCTTTGGTTTACAAATTGTAGGTGGAAACTATACAGTAGTAGCCAATCCTGGTGCTACTTGCTCGCTTACTATGACAGGTACATCGGTTGTAAACATGTTGCCAGCACCAAACGTATATGACATGACAGGTGGTGGCACAATTTGTGCTGGCGATGCTGGTGTTAACGTAGGTCTTGAGTGGTCTGTAATAGGCATCAATTATCAATTGTACAGAGGCGCAACAACGGTAGGTAGCCCTGCGGCAGGTATTACTGGTCCTATAAATTTCGGACTAATAAATACTGCGGGTACTTATACAATCCTTGCTACTAATGCAATAACTGGTTGTACTAGCAACATGGACAGCAGTGCAGTTATTACTGTAAATCCTGCTCCAGCAACCTTCAATGTTACAGGTGGTGGTACTACTTGTTTCGGTACAGGATCTGTTACTGTAGGTCTTGATGGTTCTTTGTCAGGCTTTACTTATCAATTATACAATGGCTCGGCAGCAGTAGGTACTCCAGTAGCAGGTACAGGAGCAGCTATTAGCTTCGGTTCTCAGAATGTTACTGGCATCTATAGCGTATCTGCTACCAACACTGCTACAAGTTGCACTGG